>JAOZQW010000325.1 GCA_029932015.1 Candidatus Fermentibacteraceae bacterium | reverse complement strand
GCGCAGCGCACCTCGGTGTGCTGCGAATCCTTACTTCGTTATGTGTAACCTAAGTTGAGCGATATTGGTGAAGTGCCCCACCTTTGATGTGGGTAAGTGGTTGTTATATTTAAGCTTGGTAAGAGCTGACACAAATATCACAACCCACCCAACAGGTGAAAGGCACTTCATGACAAATATCGCAGATTCCGGGAGTTCCGCAAGTCACAGGATCGGCATCACGGATGACAACCTCACAAGCAGAGCCGGATTGGCTCCTTTCGTACGGTATCTCAGCAGCATCGGCATCTATCCTCATCTCGAGCGGCTGTTCGGTGGTCTGCGGAGGAATCGCAAGGGGTGGAGCATCCCTGAGATATTCAAGCAGCTCTTCTGCTTCTTCGCTGACGGGACAAGCAGACACCTCGTTTACTTCGACGGCCTGAAGCAGGATGAGGGATATGCCGGAGGCATCGAGTCCTCCATACAGGAGATGCTCTCATCCCACTCGGTGAAGAGATTCTTCAGCAAATTCTACCACTACCATTACTTCCTGTTCAGGCGGCTTCTCCAGAAGCTTTTCATCTGGCGTCTCCGCATAGAGAAGCCTTCGGTGATCATTCTCGATCTGGATACGATGGTGATGGACAACAACGATGCCGATGTCCAGCGACAATTAGAAATTCCTGCCGGTGGGAAATCTATATTGTCGCTGATCATATTTGAGCATGGAAACAGGAACACAAGTCAGCAGACAGGGCTATCCTCTATGTTTGACCGGGAATCCTGTGAGAATTATGCTCTCTTTAGACTGAATCGGGCGGAATCGCTCAATTTAGGTGTAAGTAACACCCAAACCGTAAATATGAACATGAGAGCATTGAATGGTTGAAGCATTGGTGCTGGCTGTAGCGCTCAGTATGGATGCTTTTGCAGTATCTGTGGGGCTCGGCTCAAAAAACGCTAAAAAGACATATGTGCTAGCCATGAAGGCCAGCATCTACTTCGGGCTTTTTCAAGCCTTAATGCCCCTGATTGGATACTTTGGTGGCAAGGGAGTTTTTAGTTGGGTTGAAAGTTACGCACATTGGATTGCATTTTTCCTTCTCGTATTAGTTGGATGGAAAATGATTTATGAATCAGTTACTGAGGGTATAGAAGAAGATATTGCTCAGATCACTCACAAAGTGATGCTAATGCTTGCCATCGCTACAAGCATAGATGCAATGGCAGCAGGATTTACTTTCACTCTACTTGAACTTAATCCGTTCATTGCCTGCGGCATAATTGGAGTAACAACGTCCATCTTCAGTTGGGTGGGGGTGCTTGTGGGTGCCAAGAGTGGCGTCTGGCTGGAGAGCAAAGCGGAGCTATCGGGCGGCGTAATACTGATCGCAATCGGCTTTAAATTTTTACTATTTTGAGTGTCTGCCGTGAATCAAACACATAACACTGCCATAAACGCGGACGCCAATAAGCTGCGCTGCGCTCCGCTTCTTGTCTCCGGTTATGCAGAGCGTTCTCCATCAAATAAGGCTAACCTTGCTTCGCATCACGAATGTGATATATTGTCTTACAGATAGATACATACGCATACTACCATGGAGGTGTAAATATGAGTATTGCTGTCTCAGTGAGACTACCAGAGGAATTGGCAGCTGAATTGAGCGAATTCGCAAAGATATCTGAACGCTCCAAATCCTTTCTAATTCAGAAAGCTCTGGAAGCATACCTTGACGCCCAGGCTGATCTACAGATTTCATTGGACCGGCTTCATGATCTAAAGGATCCTGTGATATCACTAGAGGATATGCGATCCGAAATTGGCCTATGATATTAAGTTTAAGAAAGCTGTAGCCAAGGATCTTAGGAAATTAGGAAAATCTGAGGGTGACAGAATTCTGACAAAAATAGCAGCTGAATTGCCTGAGATAGCTGATTCACTCCCGGGGCTTAGGGGCAAATTCGCTGGTTTGAGGAAGTACCGTATTGGGAGTTACCGAATAGTATTTGCGATCATCCAGAACACAATTGTAATTACTCGCATCCGACATCGAAAAGAAGTATATCGGAATTAGCGGAGAACCACTGCATGAACCATTCGATGGTCAAGCTGAGTGATAGAGGTATCCTCGCTGGTTATGCAGAGCGTCGATTGCCCGGAAGAACAACGTCTTGATGTTACAACGTTGTAGTGTTGTGATTCAGATGAAGGGAGACATGAATCATGACTGAATTGACCAAGAGGGCAACAGTATATCTCGATCCGGCTCTGCACCGAGCACTGCGGCTGAAGTCCGTAGAGACATCAAGGTCCATGTCCGATTTGATCAACGATGCCATCCGCGATGAGTGCTCGCAGAGGATGCGGATGACCTCGAAGTACTCAGAGCGCGTCAGCACGAGCCCACCATTGCATTCGAGGATTTCATATCCGAACTGAAGCGTGATGGCAAAATATAGGATTCTGATTCGGAAATCTGTCTACAAGGATGTTGAGCGGATTCCGAAGAAGGATGTAATTAGGATTCTCAAGGCCATCGAGGCTCTTTCAGAGAATCCCCGACCACCACAGTCCAGGAAGCTGTCCGGTGAAGAGAAGTACAGACTCAGATGCGGATCCTACCGAGTTGTGTACGAGATTCAGGACGAGAATCTGGTTGTCTGTGTTGTGCGAGCAAGGCATCGGAGAAATGTAATATAGGATAGAAATCGAATAACAGCATGCAGTAGGCAAGCTGCTGATGCTGGGCGTTACAGCTCAATGAATCCCATATGATAATATTGACAATATGCCATACGAAGATCATATTCGATTCATGAAGAAGAGACCGGATTTCCAGTGGGATGAGAGCAAGGACAGACTGAATCAGAAGAAACATGGTGTATCCTTCTCAATGGCTCAGCTGGCATTCCTTGATCCTCGAAGGGTCATCCTAGAAG
>JAOZQW010000050.1:6508-11092 GCA_029932015.1 Candidatus Fermentibacteraceae bacterium | reverse complement strand
TTCCCCTTCGTGGGTTTTTAGAAGCCAGAATGTCCGCGAGCCCCCTCCATCCAGATTCAGAGAAACGGCCAAACCTCTGTTTTCGGTCCGACCGACCTGGAGATTCCCCGAGTCAGGGGATTCGGCAAGCCCTTGAATGAATTCGGAACTGACCTTTCCAGCAAGAGAATCTGTCAGGAATCCGATAGCCTCTTGGCCCCGGGAAGAAGTGATCGCGCTAAGGTATCCTCTTACAACTGAATTCAGAGCCGCCCCCATGCTGCTGGACCTGGCCAGCAGAGCTAAGCAAACGCAGATGATGATGAGAACTGGAACACGCAGGACTCTCATCGTCCTCCCGAACTGGTACTGCCGAAGAGATCGAAGAGGTCGATCCCGGTTCCATCTATCATGATGCCCCACTCTTTATTCGTATTTTCTCCGGAGAGGCAATAGAAGACCTCAGCGGTAAGGTCGAGAGAGCTGTTGGATATCTCGATTCCAGCCCTCAGGTCGTATTGGCTGAAAGCGCTGCCGGCCTGATCGATAGTACCTGCGGCGGTCTTTGCTTCGGTCTCGCCTCTTGTGGCAATGTCCCCGCCGATGCGGAGAGAGAGCTCCGGATTGATGGGATATCGGATGAAACCCGTCAGCCTGAGTTCAATGGGAGGTCTGGTCTCAGCGGAATCCTTTGGCATGTCATATAGTCCGTCCCATGCCCAGAAACAGTATCTGATGCCACCAGTGATCTGTGCTGCTGCTCCAGTTCCCTGTCCCAGAGGGGTCTCAACGGTGAGTGCCCCGTCCAGCGCGAGATGGCGGCTGCTCTCGGAGTAGTCTCCAGATTCAAGGGCTCCTTTCAGGGGCAGCCTGAGAGCTCCCCGCGCAAGGAGCTGAGGGCTTCTGGAGAGCCAGCCATCGACCGAGACCCATGGGTCGGCTATACCGACACCGGATGAATCACCTTCCCCCTGGAGCTTCAGATAGGCAGGGACGATTATGGAAATGGTATGGCTCTGCGTCAGTCCATACCTCCCGGCCCCCAGTATCCTGAGTACGCCCAGACTGGTCTTGTAATCGTACAGCTCGCTGTTCCCGAGAGAATCCGAATGCCAGTACTGACCTGCACTGAAATACCCGAACGCGAGCGAACCGCCAGCCTGCATTGAGTGCAGGACGGCTGTAAGATTATCATAGTAAAGAGGATCGTAACTCGATGCGGCACCTGCAGTCAGCAGGAGAATCATAACGACCATCAAGAACAGTTTCATGTGTTTCTCCCTCGGTATCAGTGATTTATCTGCCGGAATTGCCTGCCGGCTCCTGCTGTTGACATGCATGGACCCTGTTTTTCTAATAGTATAGATATCCTAGCGCAAGTAGCAATGTTCCCGGAATCCGAATTGAAAGGAATAGAAATATGTCGAAACGCAGTCTTCTTCTGCTCCTGCCGGTCCTGCTTATCGTCGGGACAGCCATGTCCCTTCCGTCGATAATGGGGCTCAGGGGAGTGAATAAGGTTCTGGACGCCAGGACTATAGGAGAAAACGAGATTGCATTCTCTCTTGTCGGGAGATACTGGAGCAGCTCAAATGAGCTGCCTGACCTGGAGTACATCCCCAATGTTGGCTCGGATACCGTACTCAGCGTCAAGGACACGGACCATCTTGCCGAAGGCTTCTTCGCCGTGGATTACGGAGTGACCAGTTTCCTCGAACTGGCTGCCAGTGTCAGTTACCTCCTGACGCAGTACGAGTACGATCTCACACCTCCCAGAAACCAGACTGTAGGGCAGTGGGATGGCGTACACGGAATGGGCGACGCCCTTCTAGCACTGAAGCTCGGTTTCTCACCGACACCAGCCAGCGAAGTGCTCTGGCTGGGGGCAGGTGGCTGGTTCGCTTTCGCACCCAGGACCAACAAGACCGTCGAGGTCGAGGAGTATGACGGCCGCTACTGGTACGAGACACCTCACTACTCGATGAGGCGTCCATCGCTTTCAACGGGTCACACGAGTTATGGCGGTACTGGCCTCGTCTCCCTTGACATGGCCAATCTCTGGCCCGGAACACCACTTCGTTTGCACTTCAATGTTGGTTACTCACACTATAAGCAGACCCTGACAATGACCGACTACAGACTCGTGAACGACAGCACCGGATTCCATGCCACAGATGAGGTACTTGTCAGCGCTCTTGTCGAGGACAATGCCATCGAATTCGGAACCGCACTTGAGTTCCCTACGGAGTTCGCCGTCATCTTCACCGAGTTCACGATGACCAAGTATCTCGACAGGGATGAGCATAGCACTGTCGCATACTTCACTCCAGGCATTAGAGTATTCTCCGGCGGTGGTGTCATCCTCGACTTCTGCTTCAACCTTGGTTTGACCGATTTCGATCCCGACTACTTCGACTTCGGCCACTCACTCTACGCCGACACAACGATCACTGTTACGATGGAGGAGAGGATGCAGAGAGCTCCTCTTCCCGCCGGAGGTACCCAGGACTGGGGCGTAGCGGCGAACATAGCCTTCTCGAGCGAGCTCATCGGCCGTGGCCCCGTCATCACTACAGGAACCATTTCCGGTATGGTGACCGAGGAGGGGACCGGCTTACCTGTAGCTGCCACCGTCTCCTTCCCGGGTACCCCGGTAGCCAGTTTGATCACCGATCCTGCAACCGGCTACTTCACCGCGACCGTTCCGGAGGGCAGTGTCCCCGTTACAGTCGCAGCTGATGGCTATAACCCTGCTTCTGCCACCGTTGTTTTGGAAGCGGGACAGGATGTGGTTGTTGACTTCGCTCTTGTGCCGGCGCCCGGAGAAGGCACTATTGCGGGAACGGTTGCCGAATTTGAGAACCGTGATCCGCTGAGAGCCACAGTCACCGTCATAGACACCGACGAGCCGATTGTTGTTGAATCCACCGCTGACGGCGTCTATCAGCTCAATGCTCCGGCAGGTACGTGGACGATCAAGGCGGAGGCCGAAGGCTACGTGGCACGTTCGCAGCCTGTCGTCGTTGCAGAAGATCAGACGGCCATCATCGACTTCGTGCTCAGGCCGGCCCTTGAGACAGGCCAGGTCATGTCATTCGACAACATCTACTTCGACTCAGGAAGCTCGAACATCAAGCCGGAGTCCTTCTACGTGCTTGACAACATGGTCGAGATACTCGAAGCAAACGCCAATGCCAGGGTCCAGATCGCCGGTCATACCGACTCAGACGGCAGCACCAGCTACAACCAGACCCTGAGCGAGCAGAGAGCGGCTTCCGTGTTCACCTATCTCGTGCAGCACGGCATCTCCGCAAGCAGACTCACTACGATTGGCTTCGGTGAAGGCCAGCCGGTCGTACCGAACACTTCAGCCTCGAACAAGGCCATGAACAGGAGGATCGAGTTCACGGTCCTCTCTAACTGACACGACGGATGTGGGGGCGCCAAAGCGCCCCCACACCTCTTCTAAAGGGTCCAGGAATATCAAGGAATCGGAAGTACTTCAGACTCCTTGCCTACTGGACCCTTTTCCTGTAACCTTGAGTTCGCTGACCTTCGCAGAGATCAATTACAGCAGTGGGGTATTCAGGGGTGTCTGCAGCGGAAGTCTACTCTTCGACAGAGGGTTTTACCCCCGTCTTGCGCCATTCACGGAACTGCTGCAATATGCGACGGTGATCGAAAGCGATGTCTGCCGGGAGGGAATCCAGAGAGAAGGCCTCGGCTCTCGCTGCATCATCTCCACCCATGGGAGAGCCCTGCGCCCTGCAGTAGTAGACGGCGCTGACAGTATCTCCTCGCGGGTCCCTCCAGGGGACCGAGTAGATATGAAATAGCTCAAGCACTTCGATTTCAAGGGAGGTCTCCTCCAGTGCTTCTCTTCGGACGGCCTCGGCGAGGCTCTCACCCGGATCGACGAATCCACCGGGGATCGCCCAACCCGCGGGAGGGTACTTCCTTGCTATTAGGACGATCTTCCCGTCTGGCAGCTCGATTATCGCATCGACAGTGAGCTGCGGGGTAACAGGCCTCATTTTCCTCCTGATTGTTACGAATGGAACTATTCGGCGGAATCCTTTATATATATCCTGTTACCGAGAGTGACCGACAACCCGGCAGAAAGGGCAGACAATGAGAAAGTACATAATCCTTGCGATGCTTGTGGGAGTATTCTCCACCGCCTGTGGACAGGAGAACGTGGATACCGAACTCACATGGCACCATGATTTCGATACGGCAAGTGCCGAGGCCGAGGAGAGCGGCAAGCTTATGCTCATCGACATGTATGCTGACTGGTGCGGACCCTGTGTGACTCTGGGAGAAGACTATTTCACCAGCGATATCATGGAACCGATTCTAAGTGAGCTTGTGCTTCTCAAGCTGGACGTAGACTCCCAGGAGGGCGGCGTATATGCCCAGCAGTACGGAGTCTCATCCATCCCCTGCGTCGTCATAGCGAGGGCCAATGGAACTGAGATTGACAGGATCGTGGGAACGACTCCTACTATCGAGGGTTACGCAGCCGCAGTCGAGGAGATCCTCTCCACAATCTGAATTTAATGGTGCCACCCACCTATTTCAGTAACGAGAAGCGGGGGGGGCCCG
>JAOZQW010000050.1:0-6498 GCA_029932015.1 Candidatus Fermentibacteraceae bacterium | reverse complement strand
TCTCTCACACCACTGTACGACGCCTTGCCGACCGGCTCGGCCGACATTGTTTGCTCTTTCATGAGCAGATGCGCTCCGAGGAGACGCCCAACGAACCGCTCGTCCTCGATGGCTTTCGAACCTTCGAGCACAGCCAGTACTGGCCCTTCGATTTGAACCTGTTGATCGGCACCTCACACTTTGTGTACGGGATCGGCGAAGCGACCTCGCGCGACGGCGGCCGGACGTGGACGCCTGTCGCGCCGTCGGAGATCGCGCACACCGCCTCCCGCTTCTTCATTCGATCTAACTTTAGAACTTGACCGCCCTGAGGTTGATCACCTCGGAATCGGTTGTCATTCTCAGCATATAGACACCTGAAGAGAGATTCTCTGTGGTCCAGCTGACGATATGCTCACCGGCAGTGAACTCACTGGAGGCCAGTGTCTCGACGATATGACCCGACATGTCGTAGACAGCCAGCTCAACATGTCCGGCAGAGCCGAGATTGAGCGTCACCCTGGCAATGGCAGAGACCGGATTGCCGAGAATGCTAAGATCCGCGGGCGGGAGGATGGGATTCGTGCCTTCCTCAACACCGGGAGTTCCCACAAGACCGCCGAGCCAGTAGTTGGATCCGCAGGAGTCGGGGTAATCATCGTACTGGGGTGATTCCGAGGCTGTATCCCAGTCCTCCGAAGCAGAAAAGGCTTCGCCGTAGTCCACCACTCCATCAGAGTTCAGGTCGGGGTCGTACGGAAGAGCACCTCCGGGGAGAGAGCCGCCTGCTGGAACGGAGCCATGCATGGCGCCTGTCCACCAGTATGCCCACTCGTCATAGTCAGGATAGGTCGTGCCCGCCCAGGAGGACTCATAGGCCGTTGCAGCAGAGGCAAATGTTCTGGGCTCCTGGCCGCTTGCAGGGACCGTTTCACCAAGGAACCCGCCCGAAAAGCACTGCTCCATGGCAAGGTGCAGGGAGGCACAGTCGAAGGTGTCGATAAAAGTGTCGAAAACGTCATCGTTAAGAGTCTGACTATTCCAGAGATTCAGATATACCTCGGGAGGTGAGAGCTTCCCGTTTCCGCCATGGTCAGTTGTGTAGAAGAGCACATGATCGGTCGGTCCGGCGAGAGTCGCCATCTCCGCCATGGCACTGGTTACACTGCCAAGGGTAGCGTCATAGTCGAAGTCGTCATTGCCGTCACCATCAAGGTCAGGATCAGAGTTCAGGCCATTTGAATTATCAGCGGCCGGATTCAGACCGTCTGCAAAGCAGATGATGATGTCGTCGTTCGTGTAACCGTAATCCTGGGTCAGGGTTAGATAGATGAACTGCACATCGCCGTAGTACCTGATGTGGTTGTTTGACTGATTTGCTCCGCCTGAAATAATGAGAGCCTTGCAGTTAGTCGCCCTGGTTGCTCTGGGATTGGGCACAAACCAGTCAAGGATGTCGGATCTTATAGATGAGTACTCAGGAAGAGAAGAGTACTCCATACTCATTCTGGGGAGCGCATTAGGTGGTGTGGTCATGTGCACGATCTCCATAGCACCGTCAGGTGAGACGAAGACCCAGCGGCAGGGATGTTCCCAGTTCGCCAGAGCCATGTCATCCACCAGAACGAGCCAGCCGTCAATCGGAGCGGTGACACTGGTAGTCCAGCTGTCGATGACCTGCCCGGCACTCACCTGCGCTGGGAGCGAGAAGATGGACCTTTCAGAGATATCACCATCGAGGAGTTCGTCGAGGACGGTGCGGGCGGCGCTGTGAGGGCCGTCGACAATAGTGGCTGAGGCCGCTGCTGCGACCGCCAGCATGATAATGAGGAGCTTCTTCATTCTGCCTCCGTTCAGGGGGTATGCACCTGGTTACACAAATTTCCGCATTTGCTGCAAACTAATTCAGTAGGGTATTTGAAGTCAATGGATGTCAAAGATATAACAGATTTTCAAGCACATGGTTCCCGGCGATTGCATTCGTTCATTTTATCCATAATAAAGTCAATGCAGAAGCAGTCCCCCGGACATAATGAAACAGGAAAACAGAAGACAGGATAGAGGGTCCTGCTTGTCTCTCTCCATGCTCTATACCTATAATGAAAAAATGGATGGCAATAACCACCAGCAGAAATGCCAGTGGAAGAGGAGAAAGGGAGGTGTTGTATGCTGAAGCTGTTAATGGTGCTCTGCATGACGGTGGCAGTGTTCGGGTGGATGGATGAAGATGGAGGAGACAACTTGATCGTCGGCAGCCAGGGCAGCACCAGGACTGACACCATTCCGCTGAACATCATCGACCAATTCCAGCTGGATCCCTCAATTCAGATGCTGGGACTTGATTACGATGACCATGATGACCTTCTGGGGCTGATGGACAATGACTCCTCTTATATCCGAGCTGTGGAGACTGGAACCGGGACCGAATCCTGGTCCGAAGCAGTACCTTACTCCGAGACATTCGGGACATGTCATGATCTGACCTACCCTTATGGCTGGTGGGTAAACAGCTGGGCGACAGGCAACCTTTACTATTGGGATGGAGTAGACAGCTGGGGAGCAGTCTATGCGAATCCCGCCGGTGATGATGGCCGCGGTATGGATTTCGATGAGTCAGGCTACATATGGCAGGCCGCTACGAACTCCACTCCAAGTGTAGGACTCTACCGGATCAACGCTGCCACCGGAACCAGCGAGTACTTTGATCTACTTGGCGGTCCAATTGTCTCGCGGCTCAGTGGACTGACCTACATCCCGTACGCACCGCACCCAATGCTGGTGGTGACCTGCTATACTTCACCTGACTGGTATTTCTACGAGTACGATGGGACCGATCTTTCCCTGATCGGAACAGCGATCCCACAGGTTTCGGATTTTGACGGATCCAGAGGACTTACTTTCAGCAGTGATACCGGTACGATCTTCTGGAGCTACAAGACAACAACGAGTCGGTGGATAGCTGAGGTCGAATTCAATTCCGGCGCACTTCAGCAGAGTACATGGGGTAATATCAAGACACAGTTCTGACAGGCCCCCTGCCGATGAAGCCGATAGCCGATAGGCCACGCAATTCATGCGCGGCTTAATCCTCGACATCCTCCTGATCAGATACCGCTGCAGGAAACTTATTCGCAGCTGAGCGTGAACACCCCATTATCCTCTACATGCAGGAGGAAGGTCTGTTCACTGTTGAAGCCGATCTCGAGTGTATTTGGGTCGATCCATTCCCTGAATTCCAGCCCGTATACGTCATCAAGACCCAGTGCACTCGTGAGCATTTCATTGCTGACATGATATGAAGCAATAACGGCGGGTAGACCTTCATGTTCATCGTAGCGGATAAGATCAACCTGGATTCCGTAAAAACCCCAGTACTCGTTGAGAGTTACCCTGAGATAACCCACACTGGGTTCGCGAGTTACAAAATAGACGGAACTGTCAATGCAGTTATCGGCGGAATCCGGCGCAATCACAATCTCAGCGCCGTACAGTGATGAGATCGTGAAGATGATGATAGCGATTGCACTGATCCGCGAAAAAGTTTGCAGGGAAATCATATTCGATCCTTTCAGCATAAGGACGTCCAGTTGATCCGCCAGGAGGATTCTACCTGTCTGACTAGCATTACTATCTGCACCTCTCCCTCTCAGGGCGAATGGCTTAGCTTCAATCTCCTGAATTCCCTGTAGAAGAATACCGCAGTCACCGCTGTGGCAAGGATGTCAGCAGCGGGGAAGGCTATCCAGACCCCGGTCAGTGAAGGCATGATTATCCGCGGGAGAAGGATGGCAAGCGGGATAAGGAAGAGGATCTGCCTGGAAATGGAGAGAAGCAGGGCGGTGCCTGCCCTGCCGAGCGCCTGAAAGACCCCGGCTCCGATAGTCTGGAAGCCGATCAGCGGCATCGCAGCGACCATGATCCTCAGTACAGACCTGCCTTCAGTTATGAGGATGGGGTCATTGCTGAAGAGTCCAAGGACGAATCCGGGGAAGAGCTCGAAGATCAGGAAGAAGAATGTCGTCAGGGCGATAGCTGCCCGTATTGAGAGTCTTACAGCTTTCCTGACCCGACCGAAGAGCCTTGCCCCATAGTTGTAACCTACTGCAGGCTGGAGCCCCTGAACCAGACCGAATAGCGGCATCAGGGCGAATATCATCATCCGATTGGTTACTCCCAGGACGGCAAGATGTACATCCGTGCCGTAGTGCATCACTGTGTTGTTGATCACGATGGCCAGGAGGCTTGCCGCCGACACTCTCGCGAATGAAGGAGAGCCGATCCTGAATATCTCCAGGATGCTTGACAGTTTCGGGATAAGATGTCTGCGGTGGATCTTCAGGTGGCTTCTGCCGGTGGCGAAATACCTGATTATCCAGATGAAGGCGCAGGACCGTCCGATCACGGTAGCAATGGCCGCCCCCCTTATCCCCATGCCGAAGACGAAGATAAAAATGGGATCAAGGGCGACATTGGTGCCGGCGCCGATAAGCATGCTTATCATGGCTACTTTCGCATTGCCCTCTGCCCTGGCAATACTGTTCGAGCAGACGGTCATCGCGAAGAAGAAACCACCCATCAGGATGATGGAGAGGTAGTCCCTGCTTGGCTGCATCAGCACATCGCTGGCGCCGAAGCTCCTCAGCACGGAGTTGAGGAAGATGAGGCCGAGTGCGGAAAGGAGGAGCGACATGACCGTCACAAGCAGGAATGTACCTCCTGCCACTCGCTCAGCCTCGTCCAGTTTTCCAGCTCCCAGTCGCCTCGAGATTATCGAGGCCGAGCCTACTCCTACTGTCTGGGCAACCGCCAGGAACAGGATCTGGACAGGGAAGCAGACAGCCAGGGCCGCGAGCGCGTGCGTACCTACTCCCTTTCCCACGAAGATCGTATCAACCAGGTTGTAGAGGGAGTTGACCATCATGCCCAGGATGGCCGGTCCGGAGAGCTTAACCAGAAGCTTTCCTACAGGCAGTGTGCCCAGTGCTTCAGCATGATGTGAACCGGTGCTGCTCATGACCTCTCCATCACAGGTTCACCAGTGTCATCGCGGCGGCCGCCATCACTATTGATACTCTCTCCCTCGGACGGAGCTTCTCCCCGAGTAGGAGCCACCCAAGCAGGCTGATGAGGCAGATGGTGAGAGAGCTGTAGACTGGAAAGACAACTGCAGCACGTAACTCCGAGAGAGCCTGGATAAGGAAGAAGCTGGCGAAGAAGTTCGGGATGCCGACAGCGATGCCTATTATGAACTGAGATGATCCGAGACAGGGCTTTCGCCTGAATACCCGAAAAGAGCTGACTGCCAGAGCAGTGACGAAGACGAAGAAGAGGAACAGGCTCCTTATCTGCATCGCTCCGTACATCTGGTAGAGATTATTGGTGAATTCAGCGAGTCCAACCGTAAGGAAGAGAAGAAGCAGCACCGGTTTGAAGCCGGAGAAGATGTCTTTGAGATGAGTGAGGTCCAGACTGCCAAGCACTATTGATATCAATGCCAGAGAGATCCCCAACCACTGCAGCGTTCCCGGAAGCTCTTTCCAGAGCAGCAATGACAGGAGCATTGGCACTATTACCCCCATCTTTGAGAAACTGCCCGCGAGAGCCACACCACTAGCCCGGATGGCCTTCTGAAGGAAGATGAAGCCCAGATAATAGAGAATTCCAGCGGGTACTCCGATCAGGAGAGCCCAAACTGGACTTGCATTGAGACCGAAACCTGCCCCCGAGATCGCGCCCGGGAACTCTGCGGTGAAGGCACCAAAGGATTCCCCCGGCGAGAGGGATATGCCCTGAAGCACAATGAGCACAAGAGAGATAAATGTGGCCACCGCGTAATTCACGGCTGTCACTACATCGCGGTTCGTGTCTCTCTTCTCACTCACATGGAAGATGAGAGCGATAGTCGTGCTGCAGGCAACCGCCAGGAACAGGAAGAGCAAGTCGACCCCTTTCTCCAGACACGCGTATGGATCCGATCAAGTCTCTGCTTCACGCAGGCAGGTACTGATGAGCACCTGATGGGAATTATCCGGTCAGTCCACAACTGTCAGCATGATCCCGACAGCGGTCATGCCCGGGCCGGACATCCTTGCGATATATACCCCTGAGGGGAGGTTCTCAGTAGAGAAGAGATATCCCGTTTCACCAGGCGGTACATGCTCCGATGCGGCAAGCCTGCCGGAGATGTCCCAGATGGTGATGGTCCGCTCCCCTGAGTGTGAGGGGAAAGTGAAGGAGACTGATCCGGTGCAGGGATTCGGCCAGCCGCGCAGGCAGCCACCGTCCGGGGGAGGAGATGTGCCTTGCTCCAGCCCGGTCCCTGACGGACTGAAGAGGGCAGCATCAAAAGCGATCTGTTCACTGCCTGTACCCGTGTAGTCCCCAAGGATCAGTCTGGTTTCGTCATCGAGGCTGAAGGTCCCGAGGAAAGCCCATTCATTGCTGTAGTCTCCCTGGTTGAGAAGTATCTCCTCGACGCCAGAGATGGTTTCGAGGCGGTAGATACCGGTGGCGGCTGCA
>JAOZQW010000324.1 GCA_029932015.1 Candidatus Fermentibacteraceae bacterium | reverse complement strand
ACTGCCTTCGGAGGAACTCGAGAAGAAGTTCGTCGGTGAAGGTGCCGAGGCCGGACTGATGGGGCTCAAGGGCCACAGATCCGTCGGCGGATGCCGCGCCAGCATCTACAATGCCATGCCCTATGAGGGTGTGGAAGAGCTGGTTAACTTCATGAAGAGATTTAGAACTGCAAACTGACCATTCTCAGGCCGGGCCTCAATTCTTCGATTATTGAAGAAATGAGGCCCGGCCTCATTTCTTCACCTTCTCGAGGAACTCATTTTCGTTGATGATGCGGATACCGAGCTGACGTGCTTTCGTCATCTTGCTGCCAGCACCGGGTCCCGCTACTACAAGGTCGGTCCTGGCAGATACGCTCGAAGTGACCTTAGCCCCTGCCTCTTCGGCAAGTCTGCGGGCTTCGCTTCTCGGCATCGTGATGGCTCCTGTAAAGACAAGTGTCAGCCCCTTCATCGGATGTCTCCCGGATCGGTCATAGCGTGGATTCGGCAGCTCGAATCCGATATCCATCAATCTATCGACCACTCCCCTTGTGACCGGCTCACTCCAGAATGAGAAAAGAGCAGAAGCCAGGACAGGTCCTATACCGTCAATCTCCTCTAGGGTATCCACGGTTACATTCATTATCGAGTCGAGATCGGGGAAAGATGCGCAAAGTAATCCTGAGACTACTCTGCCCACACCGGGGATGCCAAGACCGGTCAGGAATCGCTGCAATTCAGCACTCCTGCTGTGCTGCAGCGCACTGAGAAGGTTGGAGGCGGATATCTCGCCCATCCTTGGCAGACCTGCGAGAAGTGAATGGTTCAGACGATAGAGGTCGGAAATGTCAGTCACCATGCCTGCATCGACCAGCTGGGTGGAAATGACCGATCCGAGACCTTCTATGTCCAGCGAATCCCTTGCCCCCCAGTGAAAAAGACTCTCCCTGATCCTTGCCGGGCATGAGGGATTCATGCATCTGTGGGCGGATTCCCCTTCCTCGCGGACTACAGGACCTCCGCACACAGGACAGGTACTCGGAAAGACGAATGCATCCCCGCGGTCACCACCAGGAGAACCCAGGCTCTTCACGACCTCGGGAATGACATCACCTGCTCGTCTCACGATGACCATATCCCCGGGTCTCGCATCTTTCCTGATCAGTTCATCCTCGTTATGGAGTGTCGCGCTGGAGATCGTAACACCGCCGACGAGAACAGGATCTAGTCTGGCGACCGGGGTGATACGACCCGTCCTTCCGACCTGCACTTCTATCTCGATGAGTCTTGTGACAGCCTCTTCAGCATCGAACTTCCAGGCCGTGGCCCATCTCGGCGATCGGCTGAGCTCTCCAACCCTCTCCCGTTGTTCAGCCACGTTCAGCTTGATCACTACTCCATCGATCTCATATGGAAGTCCTTCGCGGGAGGATCGGATATCGCGGTATGCCTGCTCGACCTGTTCGACACCGGTACAGAAACGGCTGGCTTCATTCACTGGAAGGCCAAGTCCATTGAAATACTGAAACAGCTCCTCCTGTGTGGATATCCCCGAAGGCCACTCCGCGCAGCCATAGGCAATGAAACTCAGGGGTCTTCTGGCGGTTATTCGGCTGTCGAGCTGACGCAGGGATCCGGAGGCGGCGTTCCGGGGATTAACGAAAGGTTTCTCCCCCACCCTCACCCTTCTCCGATTGAGACGGTTGAAATCATCAGTTCTGAAAAACACCTCACCCCTGACTGTGAGGACACCATCTGGTGAACCATCGAGTCTCAGTGGAATACTCCTGATGGTCCGTGCATTTGGAGTGATATCCTCACCGGTGACGCCATCCCCCCTCGTTCCCGCTCTGACAAGAACCCCGTCTTCATAGACCAGCCCGACGGCAAGACCATCCAGTTTGGGCTCAGCTGAATACACCAAGTCGTCATCGGAACCAAGCTCTTTATGAAGGCGGAGATCGAACTCCCTGAACTCATCGGGAGTGAACACATTTCCTAGGCTGAGCATGGGCGGCTCCCAGGTTATGGGAGGAAAACTCCCGAGAGGGGGAGCACCGATCCTGTGAGTGGGTGAATCGGGGCTGGCAAGTTCAGGATGAACTGACTCAAGTTCACAGAGCCTGCGCATAAGGGCATCATATTCACCATCGGATATCTCTGTTCTGTCCTCGAGGTAATAGAGCCTGCTATGATACCTCAGGAGCCTTTTCAGCTCCTCGACTTCCATCCTGACATCATCCGTCATCGAGTCCTCCGATGGTCAGCTCAAGTTCCAGAGAGTTCATGCTGCCGACAGCCTCCCTGGAAAGGTAGAGGGCAATGCCCTGATGGACCCTTTCGAAACCGCTCTCAGAACGGTTGACCGACTCAATCGGGGCGAACCAGAGATCCACTTCCTGATCCGCTTTAATAAGGACTCTGACACCTCTGTAGAGATCAGTAACTTCGAGCGAGGAACAGACTGCTTCACCGGAATCACCAAGTTTGTGGATATCCTCACTTCCCCCAATGCGCAGATATCTGTCAGGTGATGCGCCGGTCATCATGTTGACACATATCTCCATTCCGAATCTGACTCCCTGGATGACATAATTCGATGAAGCCTTCAGCTTCGCACCGGCAAGTCCGATCTCCAGTCGCTTGCTGAGACTTCCGTCCCCGATCCCGAAGGAGCCCTCAATGATCATTGCACCACTCCTGCCGGTTACCGAAACATCTTTCCAGACCGGAGTCTGAGAGTGCTCAATGCCATCGGCGGACAGTACCCATTCCCTGAGTCCGAATGAAAGCGGCATGTGCAGATCGGTGAATATGCAACGCCTCCAGCGGTCTGCAATGAGCTTCTGCGCCAGCCCCTCCTCCTTCGCCGGAAGAGCCCCGTGGATGTTCCCGGGTGCACATTCGGTTGACGTATCTTCGATCTCAGCATGATAACTCTCCGGAATGCGGCTCAGA
>JAOZQW010000049.1:8557-11195 GCA_029932015.1 Candidatus Fermentibacteraceae bacterium | reverse complement strand
ACTGTATCCTTCGGTGTTGAACTTGCGTTCGGTATGTCTCAGGGTCTCTTCCGGTCGGTTCCCGATCTCGTGACCTTTGACTTCTCTGGTGACAGCTCTCTCCTCCGCGAGACTGTGGGCGTCCTCGGAGCGAATCCCAGATGCCTTGCGATCATCGGCCCCCTTACCAGTGTAAACGTTGCCGTAGCAGCAGGACCTGCGGCAGACTCCTCGATACCGCTTCTCTCTCCAACTGCGACCTCTATCTCTCTTGACGACTACGGAGACTATGTCCACAGACTCGTCGTATCACATGGTGATGAGGCCGCTGCTGTAGCGGAATACGCAGTGAGAAAAGCCGGCAGATACAGGCTTGCTGTGATCCATGAATTCACTTCGGAATCGGTGGCCGCCGCAGAGCAGTTCAGTGCTGTCGTCGAAGAGCTTGGTGCTTCGATCGTCGGCACAGAGGGATATGAGACCGGCTCCACTGATTTCAGAGATCAGATCAGCGCCTTAAGGTATCTTAGTCCGGATGGCATATTCCTCCCGGTTGCCGCCTGGGACGCAATACAGCTTGCACCCCAGCTTCGATTCTACCGCATCGAGGCGGACCTGTTCGGCACATCCGGATGGGACGATGAGATACTGGTAATGCAGGGAGGTGAATACGTTGAGGGAGCGGTCTTCCCTGTCTCATTCGGATCCTCCTCTATCAATCCGGAAACAGCTCGTTTCACTTACTTCTATGAAAGGGAGTACGAGTCAGCTCCATCCATGCTGGCCGCTCAGGGCTACGATGCCGCGAGGATAATCCTGGAGGCATGGGAGGGTGGTATCCCATCCAGGGCATCGCTGGAGCGGCATCTCGAAGGACTGGGGGTCTATTTTGGCGCTACCGGCATCTGCACGATCGGTCTGGAGAGCATACCTCGCTCTTCCTTCCCCCTGGTCACAGTCAGTGATGGCGAGATAATCAGCATTGAGTAAATCGTGGGGTGTGGATATTGGAGGAACCACCACAGTAGTGGGTCTGCTGGAGGATTCCCTGTTCACAACCAGGGCAGTCCTGCCAACAAACCCGAATGAACCTCCTGAGATGCTTCTGCAGCGGATAATGGACGTCATCCGCGCTAATGGGAGCCGTCCGGACAGCATCGGGATCGGTGCTGCAGGCTTCGTCGACAGGCACGCCGGAGTCCTCCGCAGATCACCGAACCTTCCTCTGATGAACGGATTCCCATTGAGGGAGATCCTCGGACGTATGGCGGAGTGTATTGTCATTATGGAGAACGACTGTAATGCATTTGCCATCGGCGCGCTGCATACGGGAGAGATCCCCCAGCACGGTATCCATCTCGTCGTCACTCTGGGGACCGGAATTGGCGGAAGCATCATCAGCGACGGGAACATCATTTATGGAGAGGGTGCTGCCGGTGAGTTCGGACACATGACAGTCAAGGCGGATGGGATTGAGTGTCCCTGCGGGAACCGCGGCTGCTGGGAGTGCTACGCTTCTGCCCGCTCTCTGCAGAGATACTTCGGATCGAGCGGGAACGGCAAGATAATGGAACCGAAACTCCTGGCTGAGTCGGCTCGCGAAGGGGACAGGAAAGCTATTGCAGCCTTCCGGCAATTCGGTGAGTGGGTCGGCATTGGTCTCTCGAATCTCGCCTGGTGCTTCAATCCTTCCAGTATCCTTCTCGGAGGCGGACTCTCCGGGACTTTTGATCTCTTCAGCAGGACGGCGGAGGTCGAGTACTCCGACAGGTGCCACTCCCCATGGAGGGTGCGTGTCCTACCGCTCTGCTCCGAGGCTGGGGCGCACGGTGCGGCAGTGGCGGGGGCGGGAGCGCAGGGATGATCCCCCTCATCCTCACTGCCCTTCTTATGGTGGGCGACGGAGGAGATGATCAGAGCAGGGTCACCAATGACTCGACCGAAGCAGCATCAATAGAAACCATAGTCTATTCAGCCGATTCCCTGATATTCGACCCGGAGAGCGGAGATCTCCTGCTCATCGGGCAGGCCAGGCTCGACTATCGCGATATGACACTCCATTCGGATACCGTCCGCTACAGCTCTGATCTGGAAACGATCACGGCCAGCGGAGAATCTGAGCTCTTCGATAGAGGCGAGTCCATCACTGGTACTGGGATGGTATACAGCCTCACATCAAGAAAGGGCAGGATCACAGGGGCGGATTCCAGATATGAGTTCGGTTTCTATCACGGGGAGTCGATTACCCGGATAGGCCGGAACGAGTTCAACATTGTAAACGCCACATTCACCACATGCGAAGATGACACTCTGCATTACTACTTCTTCAGCCCCGAGATGAAGGTATTCCCCGATGACAAAGTCGTAGCAAGATCTGTCTATCTTTATGTGGAAGAGACACCCGTACTCTATTTCCCCTTCTGGATATTCCCGATCAGGAGAGGAAGAACCTCAGGCTTCACGATGCCCAAGTTCGGGCAGACAAGTCGCGATGGAAGGTTCCTGAGGGATCTGGGTTACTACTTCGTGTTCTCTGACTATGCCGACCTCTACATCCGCGGGGACATCATGGAGAAAACCAGATTCGTTATCGGCACGAGAGAGCGGCACAGAGTCAGATACCTCTTCAACGGCACCGTAAATGCCGAATGGAGAAGGA
>JAOZQW010000049.1:0-8547 GCA_029932015.1 Candidatus Fermentibacteraceae bacterium | reverse complement strand
AGACAGATGGATGGTCTTCGCACAGCATCTTCATGATTTTCCGGATGGAACATCCGTCAGGCTCCAGGGTGAATTTCTCAGCGACAAATCCTACCTGGAGGAGACCCAGCAGACACCGACTGACAGGATGCTGGGAGAAGCCAGGTCCTGGATCAGTATCAGCAGATATTTTGGCAGGCTGAGCTTCCAGGGAACGATGGACAGGACAAATTACCTTTCCATCGACCCGGATACGATACCGAACGAAACGGAATGGATACAGGAACTTCCTGACATCAGGCTCTCCCTGGCCTCTGCCCCGCTCTTCGGCACTCCGTCGGACCCGGCGATGATTAGACCCTGGCATTCAGTATACTGGAACGCCGGAGCCCATTATCTCTCCAGGGATCAGCTCTCGGAGGATTCAAGGGCAACGAATTCGGCTCTGAAGGTCACTTCTTCACTTACCGGCTCCAGCAGGCTCTGGGGCTGGCTCTCCTTCTCCCCGGCAATTAATGGTGTCGGTACGATATATGACAGGGACAGACAAGGAGACCGTCTGCCATGGTGGCTGCATGGTTCCGCAAACCTCTCTCTCTCCACGGACATCTATGGAATATTCACAACAGGTCTCTTCGGTCTCGATGCCCTGAGACACACGATAACGCCCACAGCCTCAGTCAGCTGGGCACCGGATACTTATCTTGATGAGACCGGAGTGGCCGAATCTGATTCCGCCCTCGAAAGGTACTATAGCTTCTCCGATTTCAGTATTCCCTCTGCAAGGAGCCTCCTCAGTCTCGGTCTGAGGAACAGGCTCGAGGGGAAATCTGAAGAGGATGGCGATGTCGATCGATTCGAGATCGCGTCCCTCACACTTGCCACCTCGGTCGACCTGGAGGCAACAGAGGAGCCCTTTACACCTCTTACCGCCTCCCTGGAACTCTCTCCACTCCAGGCTCTCAGGATCACCGGCAGTGGGTCCTGGGACATGTACGGTGATGGCCTGCAGAACCTGTCGGTCTCATCGAGTCTAAGACTGGCAGGCTACGACAGAACACTCCTGCCGGATTCAGGTGTTACCGATCTTGGGCTGCCACTGAGGATGAACCTCTCTCACTACTACCGGCTGGGTCTGGATGATTCTCCAGATATCAGTAAGTTCCGGCTCTCCGCCGGTCTGGACATCACACCGGGATGGTCCATCGAATACAGCGCCTACTACGATGCTCTTGATGAGAGCTTCATCAACCAGAGTTATACTCTCCGAAGGGACCTCCACTGCTGGGAGGCCGTGTTCGTGCGTCATATCTCTGATGTGGACAGCGGATTCTATTTCAGGATCAGTATAACTGATCTCCCTGATATCAAGCTCGAACAGCATGTCAGTAACTTCTGATATACTGTGTTCATATATTATAAATTCGTCCTATGATGGCAAATTAAACTGATATATCACCTCACATCAGTCATCCAAGCCCCATATAGCCGCGTTTATCTCAGACCAGCCTCTGCTGCACAGGGGTTGACATCCACTTTCTTCCCTTCTAGCTTTACCTCAACACATTGGAGAGGGGGTGAACAAGTGACTAAAAAAGATCTGATCGCGCAGGTAGCAGCGAACGCGGATATCTCCAAGAAGCAGGCCGGCATCGCTGTCGATGCTTTCCTCGATGGTATCAAGGGCTCGCTCAAGAAGGGTGACAAAGTCAGCCTTGTCGGTTTCGGAACATTCTCAGTGAAGAACCGTAAGCAGCGGGAGGGTATTAATCCCGCCACCAAGCAGAAGATGACCTACCCCGCAAGGAAGGTCCCGCACTTCAAAGCCGGAAAAGGCCTGAAGGATTCCGTTTAGTTCCAGGATTTACGGGCGGGACCCGAGGGTCCCGCCTCCCATCCCTCCGCAGGTAAGAGACATATGCCTCTCGACCTATCCGTGATCATAACCACGTACAATAGCGCTCAGGTTCTACCTGACCTGCTCACTTCCCTGGCTCGCCTTTCTGAGGATGACTCAGCTTCGGAGGTGATAGTAGTGGATAATGCTTCCGCTGACGAGACTCTACGCATTGCGGAAAGCTTCCCGCACACAAGGATCATTCGCTCCAGTGTCAATTCAGGACTGGCAACCGCCAACAACATGGGTGCGGATGCAGCAGGAGGATCCAGCCTTCTCTTTCTTAATCCGGATACTGTAGTGCTTCCAGGTTCACTCTCCACTCTCATGGAATTTGAATCAGCACATTCCAGGGCAGGATTACTCGGACCCTCGATGATCGGCTCTACAGGTGAACTCCAGTCCACGGCAAGGACTTTCCCATCTATCGCTGACATTGCCCTCAGAAGAACTTCACTCGGACAGACCGACTGGGGTTCCAGGCGTCTGAAGAGGCATCTCTTCCCTGTTGACGATGCAGCTCCAGCGACGGTCGACTGGCTTGTCGGGGCGGCAATGTGGCTGACCGCCAGTGGAAGGGAGCGCATCGGCCTTATGTCAGACAGATACTTCCTCTACTTCGAGGATGTTGAGTGGTGCTGGCGTGCTCATGATGCCGGTATGGAGGTCTGGTATGTCCCCGCATCCCGGATGCGTCACGTCTGCAGCAGGGAAAGCGCCGAAAGCGCCGGGAACGCTCTCTGGCATCATCTCAGGAGCATGGTTAGATTTTTCACTGAACATCCATCATCGATATTCTGATACCTGGACTGCATGAGAGGCAGATAACCAGATGAGACGTGGTTCTTTGCGAGCTGTCATACTGCCGATGGGCGACCTGCTGCTGGTAGTCTTCGTCTTCCTCCTGGGGTACTGGCTGCGTCATTTCGCTCTTGCCGGTACTCTGGACTCCCTCTTCGGAATGCCCGATGATTTCAGGCTCAATGTCTTGCACTACATCATCTCAGGCACGGTTATGGGACTTATAGAGATCGTGATGCTCCAGGCTTTCGGTGTCTATCGCAGAGAGTATGGGCTTGCCCAGATAGAGGAACTTGCCTGGATACTCCGCTCCTCATTCATGGCCGTTGTAATAACCTTCGCATTCACTTTTGCCACACGGCAGCTCCTGTTCTCGCGATTTGTACTGCTCTTTGCATTCCCTGCAGCTTCAATTGCAGTCGCTCTCTGGCACTACCTTTTTCATAGAATGGCCAGGACGTCAGCACTGAAGAAAGGAAGAGGCATCCGGGTTGCAGTATTCGGTGAGTGTCCGGAAGCTGAGGAGCTGGAGATCTTCATGGCATCGAGGGCGCTGGTCCCATACGAGGTTGTCGGCCGGATCGGCAGGCCTCCCATGGACAGGGACGATGAGGAGAATATCTCTGATGCTGCACTTCGGTGGATGAAGGAACGGAATGTAACGGAACTGGTCATCGCTGATCCTGGTCTCTCCAGAGAAGAGACCGCTTCTCTCGTCTACATGTGCGAGCATGAAGGATATTCCTACAAACTCGTCGCTGACATCTTCGATCTTGTCAGCATGACCACCAGAATCGTCCACATGGGTGGAACAACGATGGTTGAATCCGTTCCGCCTCCCCTCAGCGGTACACGAAGGCTCCTGAAAAGAGCAATGGACCTTATGATCACCATACCCGTTGTGATACTTCTTCTTCCCCTCTGGATGGTAGTCTCTCTCGCTATCCTGCTCGACGGTGGCAGGCCGGTTCTCTTCCGACAGACTCGCCTTGGCAGAGGCAACAGGTTCTTCCGCATGCTTAAATTCCGCTCAATGCGGCAGGGCGCCGACAAGGAAAAGACCGAACTGAAAGACGTCAACGAAGCCGCTGGTCCCCTTTTCAAGATGCGCCGTGACCCGAGAGTAACCGGGATAGGACGCTTCATTCGAAAATGGAGCATCGACGAACTGCCCCAGCTCTTCAATGTGATAACCGGCTCAATGAGCCTGGTCGGTCCCCGACCTCCCCTGCCCGAAGAGGTCGAAAGCTATACGGAGAGGCAGTTGAAGAGGCTCCAGACCATCCCGGGAATGACCGGCGTCTGGCAGATCTCAGGACGCAGCAGTCTGAGCTTCAGGGAAATGATAAAACTCGATCTGTATTACGTTGACAACTGGTCGATCTGGATAGATCTCTCGATCATTATACTGACGCTTCCCGCAGTGCTCACCCGCAAGGGTGCCTACTAGGAAATGCTTCGCTCTTCAAGGGTCTTCCTGTTCCTGTTCTGCCTTTCAGCAGTATTTCTTATCTTCATGGCCCAGCGATCTGCCGGATGCAATCCTGCCAGCCGTCTTGCCACCATCGAATCCCTTGCTCACAGGGGAACATTCTGTATCGATGGCTCCCCCTTCCTGGAGCTTACATCTGACAAGGTCATGCTCAATGGCAGCTTCTACTCATCGAAACCACCGGTGCTGCCGGTTCTGGCTGCAGGCCCCTATATCATCTTCTCGAAGCTTACGGGTATCTCATTCGCGACGCATATCGAGTGGGCGGTCTTCTTCGTCAGCCTCCTGACTGGAGCTGTTCCATACCTTCTTCTCTTCTGGGTCTTCTACCTCTTCCTGAAGCGATGGACCGACTCCGACTGGAAGATCTCAGCCGGACTCCTGGTCTTCACGCTGAATTTCATCGGTCTCGGATACTCAACCGGCATCAACAATCATGTACCTGCTGCTGCAGCTCTATTCAGCTCCTTCTATCTGGCATTCAGGATAAGGGTCGAAGGAGAGGATGGATGGGCTTTCTGGGCGGCTTCGGGGTTCCTGGCAGCACTGGCGGCCACCCTCGAGCTTTGGGCCGCGTTCTTCTGCCTGGCTATCTTCGTCTATCTGGCCTCGACAGGACGCCGCGGCGCATGGAGGATATTCCTTCCTGCTGCAGTTCCGCCGATCGCGCTCCACTTCTTTCTGACATGGCTCTCCAGCGGCTCTCTTCTTCCGGTCTATCTAAGACCGGAGCTTTATCAATACTCCGGCTCATACTGGAGAGAACCTGTTGGAATGGATGCTCTTTATCAGCCGAAGCATATTTACTTCTTCCACCTGATCCTGGGCCACCATGGTCTCTTATCAATGACACCGGTCTTCCTGCTCGGCGGTTGGAGCATGATCTCAGCGGTATTCAGAAAGTCCCGCAGACGGCCCGAGGCTCTTACAGTGCTTCTACCTCTTCTTGCATCACTCATCTTCCTTGGGATCCGTACGCGGAACTACGGTGGTGTCTGCGCCGGATTGAGGTGGATGATAGTAGCGATGCCCATGCTGTTCCTGTTTTCCGTAAACTGGCTGGAGGAACACACCTCGAAGCGTGCAAGGATCCTTTTCATCCTGCTGCTGCTTGTAGGGCTCGCAGTAGCTGCCGACGTGCCCTGGGCAGGCGCAGGCCCATGGCACCATTCCGCCTGGCACAAGTACATCTTCGGCCTCTAACTCCACCTGGATCGGTAGACGTGGAGAGTCTCGTGAGCGGTTTTCTTCCATGTAAACTCTGAGGCTCGGTCGATCCCCGCCATGGAGAGTCTCTCCCTCAGCTCCGGCGATAGCGCCAGATCAGTCATCGCGGAAGCGATCTCCTCTACGTCGAGAGGGTTCACGAGCAGAGCTGCTTCCCCAGCTACTTCCGGAAGACTTCCTGTCACAGATGCGATCACGGGACACCCGCATCTCATCGCTTCCAGGACCGGCAGACCGAATCCCTCATCAAGTGAAGGGAAGACCATCCCCAGGGCGGAGGAGTACAGACTGGCAAGCTCCTCGACAGAAACATTCCTAATCATCTCAATGGATCCTCCACTTGCGTCGTCCGGCATCTCAAGAGAAACAGGCGGACCGGAGAGCACAAGTCTCAGTTTCAATTCAGGTATACCGCTCCGCACCATCCCGAAAGCCTGAAGTATCCTCGGCAGGTTCTTGCGGATATCCGGTCTTCCGATGAACAGGAAATATGGGGGCGCAGTCCCGGCCGTTTTCGTAGGAACCCGGCACCTGGGCGAGTACTCAGAGCTGGCCGCCTCGGCGATCACGCGAACCTTGACGGCTGACTCCGGAAAGAGCTCGCTGATCTGTCCCGATACAAACTCAGAAGGAACGATCACAGCAGAGGAGCGCGAGAGTATCCTCGGCGTTCTCCTCTGGTAATCCCTGCGAAGCGAAGTGCCTGCATGTTCCGGTCTGGTGAGTGGAAAGATATCGTGGATCGTTGATATGAATCTCACCGGAGTACCGGTGGAGGAATAGGCATCTGTGAGATGCACCAGGTCCACCCTCCGGGCCAGCGAGCGCCATGCCATCGATCCGGCCAGGTCAGTCAGACCTCTTAACCTATTTCCAAGCATCCTGGCATGCGGAAGCCCCGGATGCACGGCCACATTCCCCATATCCCCGAACAGCTCACGGAGAGTATCCTGCTTTGACCGGCTCCGAGTGGTGAAGAGGAGGAGGTTGCAGTCCGGAGCTTCGATAGCGAGTGAACGAATGAGCTCCCGAGCGTAGGTCTTGATCCCTCCGTGCCCGAGGATGTTCGTGGCATCGAAGCCGAGTCTCAGCGGCCTGCTCAATGGACCTCCCCGAGCATGGACATGGCAACTTCGTGCAATTCCAGCGGTTGAATGGTAGAGAGCGAACTCCTCGAATCAGAGATAAGTACACGATTCCGCACTTTCCATGGAAGCCAGTTCGGCAGACCGCTCTCAGGAGGAAGGTACATGGCCGCCACCGGGATCCCCATGGCAGCTGCCAGATGCACGACCGATGTATCCGGGGATATCATGAGTCTTGTGCCGTCGATGAGGGCAGCTGTGTGGAGTATCGTAGCAGTTGGTGGTGAAAGCAGACTCCCAGGAACTGACCTGGCGATATTCAGGGCTCTCTCCCTGTGCTGGGGAGCGTGCAGGATGAGCGGAGTTATTCCTGAAGCCAGAAGTCTGACACACAGCTCCGAGTAGTTTCGCGTGCCCCACCACCTGTTCTCTCCACCCGCAGAGATGTTCATGGAAACGCATTTTGCTGGGGACGCTTCCGAGAGTCGCCAGAATGCAGAGGCGAAATCGGTCTCTGTACTTGACAATCTCGGTCTCCTGTCGGAGAGATCTGTGTCGAGTTTTCTTCCCAGACCCTCGATAAGGCCGGTGAATGCGTCCATAATGTGCCCATCGAGAGGTACCCGTACCCTCACATTGAATGGGAGTCTGTTGCACCTGTCTACATGAAGCCTCCAGGAAGCTCCTGAGATGAGAGCGAACACAAAGGAAGTTGTGGAATCATGCATGTGCATATCAACAACTGCATCGGGAGCAAACTTCCTCGCCTGTCCAAGAGCGGAGATGAAATCCCCGGCAGGCTTTCGGAGAACAATGATCCCTGTATCCTCCTCGTGTCGGAGTACTGCAGCTCCTCCGGGGGAGGTCACCACCGTCAGCCTGACACCGGGATACGCACGTCGGACTGACCTGAGAAGGGGCAGTGTCATTATCATGTCACCGAGCCTGTCCTGACGCATTATCAGGATCCGATTCAGATCACCGCCTTCAGGAACGGAGCTGATAATCTCCAGAGAATCACGCCAGAAACCGGTGATCCCGAACAGAGATCGCCTGCCGATCCGCTCAAGCGTCTTCAGCGGTCCGCTCATCTCATTGCTCCCTCGCCGATCTCAAGCAGCCGCACTGCCGCAGCGAGCACATCGGAGGGGCAGATGGCCGAGACTCTCCCCGGCTCCGGCGTCCTGAGCAGTTCGTGCCTGACCCTCCAGGGCTGCCAGGTGGGCATATGACCTTCCCTGATCGGATAGAGACCCACCACAGGCACTCCATGCGCAGCAGCTATATGGACCATTGACGTATCTGGGGTCACCAGTGCCGCCATCCCTTCGAGAAGCGCAGCTGCGTGAAGGATTGTGGGAGATACAGGTGCAATAAGCGCTCCTTCTACGGAAGAAGCTACTCCGACCGCTTCCGCCCTGTCCGCAGGAGATGACATCAGCACAGGTGTCCGGCCCAGTGAAACGAGCAGACGGCAGAGGTCCGCACTGTTCCCGGCTCCCCATGCTCTCGCCGGATTCCCTGCCGATATGTTCACGGCCACAGCCCTTCCGATGAGGTGGATGCCGGCCTCACGCCAGAATGCAGAGGCAAATCCCCGTTCCTCACTCGACAGTCGAAGCTCTCTGTCCAATTCCCCTGTGTCCAGGGCTGGACCGAGCGCTGAAAGCAGATGGGCAGTCATCTCGGAATAATGTCCGGCCTCGCGAATGGGTACCCTTACATTGAATGGAAGCCTGTTGCTGCGATTGGCGGCGGAGACACTCCATCCTGCACCGGATACAAGAGCATACAGGAAGGATGTCGTCGAATCGTAGTGCATTCTTGTATCGACCACTGCATCCGGCTGAAATGCCCTGGCCCTGAAAAGACTCCTGATGAATATCTCGGGTCTGCGATCCCAGAGAATGGTTTCAAAGCCCTTCTCATACTTCAGCAGGGGCAGGTTCCGTCTTGAGACGACGATCCTGATCTCAGCTCGAGGATGGAGTTCGGCAAGCTTTCTGAAAAAAGGCAGGGATACGACCATATCGCCGATCGCGTCCCATCTCATGAGGAGTATTCGC
>JAOZQW010000048.1 GCA_029932015.1 Candidatus Fermentibacteraceae bacterium | reverse complement strand
GTATCATCGGGATGAGACAGATCAACCCTTATGGTCGTACCGTAGGATGTTGTAGAGGTGGTTGTGGAATTGTAATAACCCTCCACTACGACTTCCTTGTTCATCCAGGCGCTAACCATTTCGAACATCTGGTCCACCGGTATCGGTGTAACACCATCACAGGCATAGGGACTTGTTTCAACCCGCTCGAGCATCGCGGGGGGATCGACGAAGACTGCGTCAATTATCTCCATGTCTCCGGTCCAGGACATCTCTATTACCCCGGTGATCGCTATCAGCTCACCATTCATCACTGTTATTCCCGATGAATCGGTGAATATGGCAGTCACTGATCTCTCGCTGGACTCGGGATCCGCGATGAGTTCGAGTTCTGTCCCGACGATAGCGCTGTCCCGCAGGTAGGGAATGTATGGGTATCCAGAAACCGTAACCTGCCTGCCCTCCCAGGCGAAGTAGGCCTGGAAAAGTGCGCGTGCTGTGACAGGCGTCTCCACTGTTATCAGTTCGGGGTCAAGTGTGCCTTCTGGATAGAGAACGGTCTCTTCGACGATTTCAACAGGAGTCTCTTCAATTACAGCTTCAGGGGATTCGGCAGTCTCAGCAGTCTCTGGAACCTCAACCGGCTCGGCCGCGCCCTCCTGACCGGCACCTCCACAGGCGGCTGCCAGCAGCACGGCAGATATGATTAGGATCAACTTGTTCAAACGCATATTTCCTCTTTCCTGATCGTTCAGAAGGTTTCTCTCAGCCCCATCATCCATTTCGCTTATCAATGAGTTCAGTCTTCCGATTACAGATGAACAGAATGTAAATTCATTTGAATAGACAATACTCGATGAGGTTCTTAAAACCAGATGCCGCTCCTCAGGGTCTGCCTTCGAATGATATCGGGGTATATTCATTGATCCTGGGAGGCATAATTGGACCCTATACTGGTAACCGGCAGCAACAGGAGCGGGACTTCATGGATAGGCAGAATGCTCTGTCTCTCCGGTGAGGGTTTCCTGGTCTGGGAGCCGTTTAACTACCTGGTGCCGATACCTCGCCTGATGCCCAAAAATCCTCTTCAGCGCCACTACCAGCGTCTCCTTCCTGAAGAGGAACAGGCCATGCGCCGTTTTATCCGCTGGAAAATTCCTCTTGATTTTGTACTGATGACGGAGGGAGGGGGTGATCTCAGGGGAAGACTCAGCCGACTGAGAACGATCACCAGAAATACCGGAGCAATCCTTGAGGGCAGGATCGCACCCATCTTCAAAGATCCCATCGCCCTCATGTCTGCGGAGTGGTTCGCCAGAGAGTATCAAGCCCGAGTTATCATCTCTGTCAGACATCCCGCCGCATACGTCAACAGCGTCCTTAGGCTGGACTGGCGTACACCTGTCGAGGATATCCTGCACCAGGATCACCTGATGGCGGCACTTCCGGAGAAACTCGCCGATGAAGTACGGGCCCGTGGTGCCGGCCGACCTATGCCGGAGCACTACGATATCGAGGATGCGGCGCTCTGCTGGAAGGTCTTCCACTCCATGATCGACCGGTACCGAAAGGATCATCCGGATTGGCTGATCGTCAGGCATGAAGATCTCAGTACGAACTATACAGAGGGATTCAGGCTGCTCTATGCGGCTCTCGGACTCAGATGGGACAATGAGGTTGAAAACATGCTCTCCACGTACTGCTCCAGCAGTAATACCGTGACACAGGGGCGTGTGATCCACGAATTCAGACAGAACTCTGCAGCTCTTGCCGGCATTTGGCATGGCTCCTTCACACAGGATGAGCTGGAGACGATACGCAGAATCACATCTCCGGTATGGGAGCTCTTCTATGAAGCTGACAGCTGGACATCCTCAGGCTCTCACTGACCTGAGCAGAGGGGTCCGGAAACGCGGGAATCCGTGAAAGATAAGCCTCTATCGTTTATGGAACTCATGATCTTCTCCGCAGAACCTTCTGCCCGGCCTGATTGTTCCTCTCCAGGATCAGCGCACATCCCCTGGCAGAACCAGGATATTCTCATTGTCATCGGGGTCGAGGATGACAATGATGTCTTTCCCGGGGATGAGTCTCGGCAGGTCGATAAGGTTCACATGCTCACGGCAGATGATGCGTCGGTCGGGATGGACCCCTGATCGGACATCCAGCACCATCTCGATCTCGGGAATATCGTTCGTGTAGAGACCTGTTTCTTCGACTGAAACGATAGTTGCCTGTCCCCGTATTCCTTTTTCAAGGAGGTCAGTCTCCTTCATCTGTCCCCTGCGGATGCGCATGATCGTCCAGAGCATGCTGATCCAGGGAAAGACAATGAAGACGATACCGAGGAAGAGAAGGCTCTGATGCCATGGGCGGGGTGGCCTCATTTCCGGTGCTCCGATCGTATCGAAGTAGATCATCGCACCGCCAATGAAAGTGGAGACTATGAGAGGAATGGCGAAGATCCACCATCTGCCCTTGATGTAGTGCCATGCCGCCATGATACTCCTCCTTCGGGATAATATATGAGAATACGATGAAAGCTGTTCAATCGCGGGAGATTCATATGAGAACTTCGGACAGCACTACATTCCTTGTCCGGCCTGACATCGAAAGATTGCTGACAGCGGTACCCGCTGGACCTGAGGAATTCACCCTGGCCCTCCTTTCCAGAATGAGGGAAGTCGCAGGGTTTGTGTGCAATTTCTCCCGAGATTCCAGCCGAGAGCCTGAGACTCTGGCATGGATGCTGATGGAGCTGACTTCAAATGCGATCTCCTCAGCTCCGGGCTCGGTCCTCGGGAGACTGACAGGTCTTACCAGAGATGAGATGCTGGGGGTATTCGGTACCAGTGTGATCTGGCCGGGGGATGCGGACATCAGGCATCCGACTGGCTCGGAGGTGAATCTGCTCAGAGTAGAGAGAGTACTTGGAATGAAGTGTGGTGAATGGCTGGACCTCCCTGCACTGGAGAGGTTCACAAGCCTGGAACTGCTCCCTGGAGACGGATGGGTTACTGTTCGGGCAAGCGTTCAACCGGAATGGAGAAGCTTCGCAGTATGGGTCAGCTCCACGCATCCACCGCTGGATGGAGACCTTTCACTGATAAGGCGGATACTGCGGGAGCCTGACACATCGAGAGATGAAGTGCTCGACCTCAGGAAGGCACACACTGACAGCGATGGGATGTACCACATTCCATCCTTCTCCGGAGGAGGGGGACTTGGGCTCCTGGAGTGCATCAGACTGGCAGGGGAGAACGACCTGGAGCTCGACTGGAGAGCACCTGGAGCCGGTGGAGATCAGATGGTGTTCATTCTAGGGAGAAACCTGGAACAGTTCAGCGAGATGGACTAAATGACTGGAGGCTGCAATTGGTAGTTATCATGGCACTGTCACTCCTGAGTCCGGTGTTCGGAAATGGGGACATGATCCCTGTTCTTTACACTGCGGATGGAGAGGACATCTCTCCCCCGCTGGAATGGGAATTCGAAGGGGAGGCTGGATCGTATGCGCTCATATGCGTCGACCTGGACGCCCCAGGAGGGGAATGGGTACACTGGGTCGCTTACAATATCCCCGGTGACAGTATGTCCCTTGCCGAAGGCATCCCTGCAGTCGAGAGGCTCGAAAACGGTACGCTTCAGGGGATCAACAGCTGGGGCATGACAGGGTATGGCGGACCTGCACCGCCATCCGGCAAACACAGGTATGTTTTCACTCTGTATGCGCTTGAGGGCATGCTGCACCTTGAAGCAGGAGCAACTTCGGAGGAACTCCTTGCGGCTATGGAAGGCAATATCGTCTCGAAAGACATCCTGATGGGAGAATACACCAGGGACAGGTAGTCATGAGAAGGGATCGCTGCGTCGGCTAGCTGGACAGAAACTCGATATTCCAGAATACGGGCAGCTCCTCCCGGGCGAGACGCTCTCCCATCTGCTCCACTCTCTCCAGCGGGACGCCATGGATATTCCGACCATGTGCGGTGTCACAATCACACTCGAGGTGGATGATCCTTACCTCGTGGCCATATGCTCGTGCAAGATTGTAGTAGGGTGATATTTCCCACGCCTTTATACCTGTGTTATCGACTACGATGACCGAGGAATCACTGCAGTCAAGGACCGAGACAGCCTTCGCAAACGCTCTCAGGCATGCCCCGTGAGCATCTGACAGCTGAGCCCCGTCGAAGACATATTCACCTTCTTCGCTTAAAAAATAGCTGTCCGCAGAGCAGATGATGGCATCTGGCAGATTCTCTCTCACCCAGGTGGACTTACCCGCACCGGGAAGCCCTCTCATGATAACCACGGAAGCCAATGGATCTCCTTTGCGTGGAATGCGGAATAACTATGGCCTGGTTTGCAGGCGTTGCGATCCAGTCTGTTCAGGGGGAGTACTATCCCCCTATCTCCCCGAGCACCCCAAGGAAGTCCTCATACGGCAGGGCCTGCCAGCTCTCGGCCTCCAGAGCTCCTTCAGCCCGCGATATCAGGGATACCTTCTGAGCGGTCTCGACGTCAGGAGCATCATAGATGTCCATAAAATCGAAGGGCCCCAGAATCGCATAGTGGGATATCCACTTCACTTCGGGACATCTGGCCCTGACCTTGCCAAGCCATTCCTTGCCCATCCGCTTCCGGCTCTGAACATCGCTCAGACTGCCGGGGCCAAGCCTGGTCATGAGTATGAAGGTCGGCATCATTCTCACCTCCTTATCTTCTGTCAAAGTAATTGTGATAAGAATGAAAGCCTCTGGCAAGTACCCACGCCCTCTGCTCTTGATAGAGCTATATTCAAATCTGGCGCCAGGTCACACTGAGGGAGGACGATTTGGATATGCCGGACATAGACTTTGCCGCCCCCTGGGGAACAATGCTTAAAGTAATGAGCGCGATCGGGACACTTGTGCTGGTGGGCATCCCTGCCTTCATGCTGGCCACTATTGATTTCGAAGCTGATATGATCCAGGGGATCGGGGCCGTTATGATGTGCCTTGTTATACTCATTCTCACCCTTCTCTTCACGGTCAGAGGCTTCACAGTTTCAGGCAGCACTCTTCTCGTCAGACGACTCCTTTGGAATACCCGGCTGGACCTCACTGGACTCAGATCAGTGACAGTTGACAGGAACGCGATGAAAGGATCAATCAGGACCATCGGCAACGGTGGGCTTTTCAGCTTCTCCGGAACCTTCAGAAGCAGGAGCCTGGGGAAGTTCAGGGCCTTCGTGACCGAAATGTCCAGCTGTGTTGTTCTGGACCTTAAATCGGGCAGAGTTGTCGTATCGCCTGATAATCCGGAATATTTCGTCTCCGTGGTCAGGAGGAGTACCGATGATGGATAGAGTATTCCCTCGTTGCGCCGCCTGCAGCGTCGATCCATCTGACAGGCTCTGCAGCCGGGAGGACGGCATGGCTCCCTCGTTCTGTCCCACCAGGAACGCGGAACTCGTCGGCAGAGCCTTGAAGGAATACGAGGATCCCCGCACGATGGAATTCGCCCGGGTGGCATCCGTTCAGGAAGGCATCTGCTACGAAGGACGCGGACCCGGAGTGGATACTCCGAGACCGGTCAAACCAAGACTTCTGGAAGTGGCGGAATTCTCCGACAGGATGGGATTTCACCGACTCGGCCTGGCGTTCTGCTCCGGTCTTGCGGCAGAGGCGTTACTTGTGGAGGGCTTCTTTGCAGATCGGGGGTTTGAAGTGGTCTCCGTCGTCTGCAAGGCTGGCAGGACTCCAAAAGAGAACATCGGAGTAAGGGACTCGGAGAAGATCCATCCGGGATCGCGGGAAGCCATGTGCGCGCCTATCCTCCAGGCGGAGGTGATGAACAGTTGGGGTACCGAATTCAATATCGTTCTGGGACTCTGCGTAGGGCATGATTCCCTGTTCCTGAAACACTCAGAGGCACCCTGCACGGTACTTGCGGCCAAAGACAGGGTATACGCCCACAATCCTCTTGGGGCTGTTTATACACTGGGCAGCTACAGCAGATACCTGAAAGATCCTGACATCTGAAATGGGATTGGCTGTATCCTCTTCAATCGGATTTACTGAGATGCAGTGGTAGTCCGCATAGAGCGGCTCTTCGCCTGAGTTCCTCGATCTTCCCGAGGATGAGATCCTCATCCGAAGCTGTGTAGTTCAGATCAAGACATTCGCCGTCATATTTCACCCTGATCCTTCCCCTGGCATATGCCCTCAGAGGTTCCTCCAGCAGCGCTACAATCTCAATTGCCTTCCGTGTCAGGGGTATACCATCTATCCTGGTGGCATAGCACGAATCCGAAGGAGGTGCTGGATCCAGTACTCCGAGAGAGATCCTCAACTCCAGTACTTCCGAAGCCCCCAGGCCTGCCTCGGCGAAAGGGTGTATCACCCCTGCTTCATCGGCCGCAGCAAGACCAGGCCTGTCATCTGCAAGGTCATCCAGGGTAGTGCCGTCGGCAACGACATTAAAACCTCTCTCCCCCGCAGGTCCGATCAGTCCTTCCATTATGAGTTTCTTGCAGTGATAGCATCTTCTGGTTCCGTTGGCCGCAATCTCTTTATCTGACAGAGGATTGAGAGGTACGAACAGGTGCTCTACTCCGATCTCCCCTGTCACCTCCCTCACGCGGTTCCTGTAGAAGTCGGCGAGGAGCAGAGTATCGGCCGTAAGGGCCATTACGTTCCCGGAACCAAGGGCTGCCGCAGAAGCCCGAAGCAGGGTCTCGCTGTCTGAACCCCCTGAATAAAGAACCGCCAGACGCTGCAATCGGTTCATGACAAGTGATAGCGACTCGGGAATTGTTCGTATCAATGCAGATCCTCCCATGGTAAGCAGTATTGATGAGGGGTATAATATTCTGTTCTGTAATGTCGGGGTAATGGTGAAAGGTGAGCCACTGATGCGTGTAGCCTGTTTCGATCCGTTCTGCGGTGTAGCGGGGAACATGGTTCTCGGTGCATTGATAGATGCCGGCGCAGAGGTTCCGCAACTGGAGCACATGCTTCGGAAACTCCCTATCAAGGGGGAATGGGACCTTGAGCTGACAAACACCTCGAGAAAAGGCCTGAGGGGGCTTCTGGTTACTGTCAATACAGCTGATGTTTCACCTCATCGAACCCTCTCCAATATTAGAGATATGATATCCTCATCGGATCTGCCGGATAGCGTGAAGACTTCCAGCATTTCCGCCTTCAGGAGGCTGGCAGCTGCAGAAGCCCACGTTCATGGCCTCCCAATTGAGGAAGTTCATTTCCATGAGACCGGTGCGGTTGATGCCATAATAGATATAGTAGGAAGCTTCTGCGCTCTTCATATGCTGGGTGTCGAGAGAGTTTATTCCTCTCCTGTTGCCACAGGCACAGGAACCATCTCCTGCGCGCATGGTATCCTTCCAGTGCCGGCACCTGCGACAGCGCATCTTCTCCGGAACATCCCTGTTTCTCCCTCCGGCATAAGCGCTGAGCTGGCCACTCCAACAGGCGCGGTAATTCTCCTTGAAGCTGTCTCGTCATGGGAGGAAGTGCCGCCTGCCATGACTGTCTTATCGTCAGGCATGGGCGCCGGGTCGGCAGATCTCGACAGGCCCAATCTTCTCCGCGCAAGCATCTGTGAAACTTCCGGGATAAACACTCCATGGAGCCATGACACCTGTCTGCAGATAACGACAGTGATGGATGACATCGATATGAGAACATGGCCCGAGGTCTCAGCCGGCATACTGGATGCGGGAGCATATGACTGCTATGTCGGAAACTGCATCGGCAGAAAGGGGAGGCCTGCCCTCCTGATGACCGTCCTCTGCACGGTTCCAATGCGGGACAGGGTCATCGAGCAGGTATTCCGGTCAACACCTACCCTGGGCATGCGGGTACTGGAGATGCCGAGAGCCATCCTGGACAGGGATTTCATCAGTGTCGTTACTGAGTGGGGGCCAGTCAATGTCAAAGTGGGATACCTTGCCGGGGAACCGATCAATGCTGAACCCGAGTATTCCAACTGTGTTAGTCTGGCCAGCGATAATTCCATTGAAACTGCCAGGGTTATAACAGCCGCAAGGGCTGCAGCCCTTGATGTCCTCCTTTCGGGGAAGGACTCCGACTGACAATGGAAGACTACTCCGGGGATCTGCCGAAGACCGAACTTGTCAGGAAGAAGATCCGATCGACGATCCTGTTCACTCTCGCCCTGGTGGCTGCAGCCCTGCTTATCGGCTCGCTGTTCCGTCTTGGTCCGACACCCCCCGACACAGGGATACTTACCTATGTAGGAGACTTTCCCTCAGATCATATCTGGTTCAATACAAGTGAACCTCTGAGCGTCTACAACCAGCTTTCCCAGCATGTTTTGGTACTCTTCTTCTGCGAACTGTCAGCTCTCTCAGACCTTCAGTACCTCTCCAGGCTGGAGGAACTCGATGAGCACTACTCGGACTTGCCTCTGGCGGTGATCGTCATACTCGTAAGCAGTGAGACCGATGTGAGCGAACTCACGACAACTGTGGAGACCTGGGGGGTTGATTTTCCGATAATCATCGACAGTTCCGAACTCGTCTCTCAGCGATTCAGAGTCAGCGCCTACCCGGCTGTTCTGGTTCTGGACAGCAAGGCCACGGTCTCGACGAGATTTTATACCGGATGGGAAGAAGCTGATCTCCAGGGAATTGTCGGTGATCTTTTCAACCAGGGAACAGCCATGCGCAACCTGTCTGCAACGCCCTTCGAACCAGACGGAGGAACCTATTTCCCAGAACCCGACCCCTCGGGATTCTAGGAGACGGCCCCCATGGACCGTCTGTATCCAGATTTCAGCGTTACGGAAGAGTCTTTCGATCGGGAGCATCTGGCAGCACTGCTGGGGGGAAGCTCGGACACTGATCTGTTCTCAGTTGCCAACAAAGCCCTTGGAGAGAATATGGGCATGGGGGTATACCTCCGGGGTCTTGTCGAACTCTCCAATGTCTGCAGGAAGAACTGTCTCTACTGCGGTCTTCGAAGAAGCAATCCATCGGTCAGACGCTACACGATGCCTTTCGATGAGGTTACAGCGGTCATCAGGTATGGATACTCAAGAGGGCTGCGCTCCTTTGTCATACAGTCCGGCGAGTTGCCCGATAGAGAACATATTGACCTGGTAGAGCGGATACTGACCTGGACCAATGCTGAACTCGGAGACGTGAGGATGGTCCTCTCAATGGGGGAACTCCCCCGGCAGGTGCTGGACCGTCTGAAGAAGGCCGGTGCTCACAGATACCTCCTCAGAATAGAGTCCTCATCACATGACTTCTACTCCAGGTTCCACCCATCTAACGATCTGCACAGCTACAGAGACAGACTGAATACTCTCGCCATCCTTCGGGAGACAGGATGGCAGACAGGAACAGGTGTTCTCATCGGACTGCCGGGACAGACAGTACAGCAGCTTGCGGATGACCTTCTTTTCATGAAGAAGATGGACATCGACATGTGCGGGATGGGTCCATATCTGTCACATCGGGACACGCCTCTGTGGAAGGAGCGCGAAACCGTTCTTCCAGCAGAACGCAGAGTGGATCTCTCGCTCAGGATGATCGCTCTGCTGAGAGTGATGATCCCCTCGTCGAACATCGCTGCTACAACCGCCCTCCAGACACTCGACCCGCAGGGACTGGAGAAGGGACTCTCCGCAGGGGCGAATGTGGTCATGCCGAACCTCACACCGGAAGCTTATCGGAAGGATTACAACCTGTACCAGGGAAAGGTTATAGTTGACGACTCTCTAGACAGTCTTCTGGAGAGGCTCTCTGTCCAGTGTAATGCCATCGGACGGAAAGTGATGATGGGAAATCCCGGCGACCCGCAGCATTTTGTCAGGAGAATGAATACGCCGGACCCTGAATGCGAGGTGATCGGAAATGACTGAGGCCAAAGATCTCCTTCGTCTGCTCTCCGATAGCGGGATCTCCCCTGAAGAGGCTCTCAGATCCCTGAACCAGCTGCTCACTTCACAGTTGGATTTCGCGAGCGTAGATACCGGAAGGGGTATGACCTCCGTTCTGCCCGAGGTTATTCTAGCTCCTGGTAAAACGGTGGAGGAGCTGCTAGATATAACGGATGTGCTCTTCAGAAAAAGCCGGATGGCGATGGTCAGCAGGGTCGAACCGGAAGTAATGTCTGTACTCAGGGAACGATTCCCGGATGGCCGGGCATTCGACAGAGCCAGGATGTTCATTCTAGGTCAGGATCGATCCGTCCCCGATGATAGCGGACACACTGTCTCAGTCGTCTCAGCAGGGACATCCGACCTGCACGCTTCAGAGGAGGCTGCTGTCATCCTGGAGACGATGGGCATCCATGTGAGAAGAATTTACGATATCGGAGTGGCAGGTATGCATCGCCTGGGAGCAGCACTCGGGGAGCTGAGGAGAAGCAGTATCTGCATCGTCTGCGCAGGGATGGATGCCGCACTGCCGACTGTTATCGGCGGCCTGTTCAGGGGACCGATAATTGCAGTGCCCACTTCTACGGGATATGGTGCCGCTTTCCAGGGAGTTACTGCATTGCTCTCGATGCTCAGCTCATGCAGCCCCGGCATCTGCGTGATGAACATAGATAACGGACTTGGAGCTGCGACCGCCGCACTGAGAATACTCAGGGGAATGTCAAACGGAACACGCAATATCGAGGAGAACGGAGGAGCATGATGTATCTGGTCACCGGCGGAGCCGGGTTCATAGGCAGCAATATCGCCAGGGAGGCCCTGAAGCGCGGCTTCGATGTTCGCATTCTAGACAACTTCTCCACCGGCCACTGGGCGAATCTTGCCGACATTCGGAACCATGTGGATGTGATCGAAGGAGATATAAGGAGCTATCATATCGTCCGCAGGGCGATGGAGGGGGTTGAGGTAGTTTTTCACCAGGCAGCCCTCCCCAGCGTTCCGCGTTCAATCGCTGATCCTATCACCTCTAACGAAGTGAACGTTCAGGGGACCCTGAACATCCTCCATGCGGCTCTGGATGCAGGCTGCAGAAGAGTACTCTTCGCATCATCATCCTCTATTTACGGAGACGCTCCAGAGACAATAAAAAGTGAGAACCTGCATGTAGGACCTCTCTCCCCTTATGCGGTCAGCAAGCTCGCCGGTGAGAAATATTTCCAGGTGTTTCATCACATCTACGGTCTGGAGACTGTAGCCCTCAGGTACTTCAATGTATTCGGTCCCTTCCAGGATCCTGACAGTCCCT
>JAOZQW010000047.1 GCA_029932015.1 Candidatus Fermentibacteraceae bacterium | reverse complement strand
CCTCCCCCTTTAAAAAAGGGGGATTGAGGGGGATTTTTATATCAGATTTGAAACTTGCAATTTCTTAACCGGACACTGCTAAAAAAGAATACCCAAAACAAGTAGGTCGTAACATTCTCACCCTTTATTATCACTCTCGCCATGAGCTCTGCAAGGGGGCCGAAGTCCTCCTCGTTCATTCCAAATCTCGTCATTTCGGATACGCCTGTACGTATGCCGCTCGAGAAGAGGAAGGTTTCATCATCCGGAAGGGCCTGGTAGTTGACGATGATATTGCTCTCCTGAAGCCTGTCGGCCACTTTGGAGCCCTCTCCATGTTCAGCTACCCTGACCAGGACCTGGTGGGTGAACGTGTAACCGTCGGAGGGGTCACCCTCGACGGAGAGACCGTTATCGGCAAGATGTCCTGCAAATGCTCTCGCATTGGAGAGAACCTTCTGCTGATATTCATCCCTGAATGAGTTCATCTCCATCGTAGCGACCAGCATCCCGAGCAGAGTAGCCAGGTGATGGTTGCTCGTGCTCCCGGGGAACGCCCTGCTCTTAACATCGAGCCACAGCTTCCGGTATCTGGTTCCCTTTGACATGTTGCTGACCACTACACCGCGCTGGGGTCCGAAGAAGGTCTTGTGAGTGGAACCTGTAATGATATCGGCTCCGTCCTCGAGGGGCGCCTGGAATGCGCCGTGGATACCAAGTACATGTGCCATGTCGTACATGATGACAGGCCTGTCCTCCCAGGTCTCCACCTCGGCTGCAAATTCCCTGACCGGCTCAGGATAGATGAACATGCTCTTGCCAAATACGACAAGTTCCGGTCTCGTCTGTCTGACAAGCTCGAGCATGGCCGGAATGTCGATCCTGTAAGGATTATCTTTCAGAACCGGGAAATTGATGCAGTTCTCCTTGCCGGTCTCGGGATTGATGTCAACGAAGTTGAACAGCGCGCCGAATGGTTGACTGGAGAGATGACCTCCCTTGCCCAGATCATTGTTCATTACGGATCTCAGTTTGCGGAAAGTACCCTCGGGAGATGTCCTGTTGACGAATTTCGTGACCGCCTTGAAAACGACCTCATTGGCCATCTGACCGCTTATCGTCCGAAGCTCCGCTTCCGAGCACCCGAAGTACTCCTGTACGGCTTCAACGGCTTCCTGTTCGATCCGACGGATGAAATCGGTCCCGTGGTAGAAGTAGACGTCTCGTCCCTTCATCATTTTGTGCTCGGCATATCTGCCGGCCGGATCGCATATCTCGCAGATCTTGACGAGAGGGCTTGGTGTGTTCTCCGACGGGATGAGATTCACGCAGTCCCTCTGTCTCCAGAGGTTGTTATCCCTTATCCTCCCGAAGAGCTCTGTCATCCTGCCTGAAAGGTCCGTCATCTGCATCTCCCTGTCCAGTGCAATGAGTTGTTTGTGCTGAAGCAATACCGTCTATCCGTGATCAGATGGTTTCAAGTGAACCTCTGACCATCTCCGGCGTAAGCACTATAATGCAGGCCCCGCGGTGGTTATCCAAATCCCCTGTTATCTCTTCAATTGATGCGATTACCTCATCAAGAGATGAAGCCGGGACCAGAGCAAAAATGGTCTTTGGTTCTGATTTCAATCTCCCAAGTACATCCAGGAAGCCAGCGAACACGGGTGCTCCGGAGAGCGCTTCGCCCATAAGGCATCCCTCATGTGTAATTGCACCTGGCAGACCCATCTCCAGAAAGAGTTCCATCACATCACTGTAAGTGTCCTCCTCCTGGACCACGACCATCAGGAGGCGGTCATAATCGCTCTCCTTCATGCCTGTCAGTGCGCTGGCGGGAGCGGCATGATAAAGGAAGGCCTCCCTCAGAGCGTAAGGAGTGGCGCTGCTCAGGAGTTCATACCTCGACTTGCCCGAACCAAGCACTCTGCTGGCAACAGCCAGTAGTCTGAGATGTTCCTCAGGATCTCCGGGAGGACCGACGATGACTGAAAAGATGTGTACATCACGGTCATCCATTGAATCGAATGAGACACCTTTCTCCGAGATGGCCAGGGCAAGGGCAAATCCATTCATGCCCTCCACCTTGCAGTGGGGAATGGCGATCCCGTCCCCAAAACCGGTGGATCCCAGGGACTCCCGCTCCACGAGTCCATTGAAAATTCTCTCGATCGGAACCCCCGTCGCCAGGGGGGAGGCAGCTATCAATCCGGATAGTCCCTCCAGTACTGCCGATCTGTCAGATGGCAGGAAGTCTGTTGTACAGGATTCGATAGAAAGGGAATTAGAGAGGTCCATTGGTCCTCCGCTCAGAGAGTCGCTCCCCGGGTCACCGCGTATCGTGAGAGCGGCGGGCCGGCGAGCTCGTTAACCAGTACACTGAAGAGGACGACGTTTACAATTGTTGCAGAAATCTCCGTGTTCGCCATGAAGTAGGGCATTGATTGAAGGAAGAGAACCAGACCGATGGCTACGCCGGCCTGAGGGAGCATACCGAGACCGAGATACTTCTTTATCAGTCTATCGGAACCGGCAGCAGAGGCACCTGCGAAGACACCACCGATCTTCCCGACCGCTCTTGCTAGCACGAATATGCCACCAAGCAGGAGAACGTTTCCTGATGTAAGAATCGATAGATTCAGCTCTGTTCCCGCTATTGCGAAGAAGGAGGCGTAGAGAGGTGGGGATAGAGAATCCATTGTAGTGATGATCCTGTGGGTCCTTCGCGAGAGATTGGTCAGGACCGCTCCCGTCGTCATTGCTGCCAGCAGAGCGCTCAGATGGAAGAGGTTGGCAACGGCTGAGAGGAGCAGGAGGATACCCAGGCAGATGATGAGCATCTCGTTCTTCCTCCTGGATGATCTTGTCAGGAGGTGGAGCAACCAACCTGCAACGGCACCGATCAGGAGGGAAAGAAGTATTTCTGTTACAGCATGGAGGATCGTCAGCAGAGCACCTGTGTCCGCCCCCAGAGTGTTGGAGGCAACAGCCGAGACCAGACCGAAGAGAAGAACACAACCGGCATCATCCAGAGCCACAACACCGTAAAGGTGATCGACAAAGGGACCCCTGGCCTTCAGATTCCTGATAATGGCTACAGTCGCTGCAGGAGCTGTGGCTGAGGCTATGGCTCCGAGGAGAGCCGCGATCTCGGACTTCATTCCGGCCAGCATGAGGCCGATAGTCACGAGGAGGAAGGTGGCAGTCATCTGGAATATGGTTATCAGCAGCACCGGTTTGCCGATGGATTTCAGCTTCTTAAGGCGAAATTCACTTCCAATCACAAGCGCAATGAGAGCCAGTGCTATCTCGGTAACAGAGGCGAGAGCTCCTTCAAGGTCAGTATGTACAAGACCGAGACAGGATGGGCCGATAAGCAGACCGGCAAGAATGAATCCGGTAATGGAAGGCAGATTCAGTTTCTCGGCCAGCCGTCCCATGAAATAGCTGCCTGTCAGCAGAACTCCCATTCCGAATACGATATGTCTGCTGAATTCGTCTCTGAGCTGCATGAGAAAGAGACTAATATCGCTAAGCATGATACCTCCAGTTGAAATGGCAGAATAATCCTGCATTAGCTAGCGGTCAAGCTCACGGTCGCTCAGCCGAAAGCCTTATATTCTTTTGAAGATATTGCCCGAAGATCAGACAGATTCAACACGGAACAGGGACGGTACAAATGCCCGCTGACGACATCAGAGATGGTTATTCGAAGGGTGTGGAGAGGCTTCTCAGACTCAAGGAGGGTCTTTGACTTCGCTGCACTGACTGAGAAGGAACAGAAACTCAACGAGCTGATGGCCGAACCCGGATTCTGGGATGGCAGGGAATCAGCTCTTTCGACCATTGAAGAGAATAAGCGAGTTCAGGTCTGGCTTGAACCGCTCCGTGGACTCGAGAGCAGTCTTGATGAACTGAACATCGCGCTGGAGCTGCTGGACGATGATACCGATGCCGGTTTGGAGTTGGAGAGCAGGACGTCACTGGACACGATCCTAAAGAAGCTTGACAGGCTTGAGTTCATGCAGATGCTTTCCGGTCCTCATGACCGCAGCGATGCCATACTGACCGTCAGATCCGGTGCCGGTGGACAGGACAGCCAGGACTGGACCGAGATGCTCATGAAAATGTACATATACTGGGCTGAGAACCAGGGATTCGAAGTTGAGATCATCAGCATGAGTGAAGGCGGTGTTGAAGGGGGACTCAGGGAGGCGGTGCTGTCCATCAAGGGAGACTGGGCCTATGGCTACCTCAGTGCCGAGGGCGGTATCCACCGTCTTGTGCGGAAGTCGCCCTTCGATCAGAATCACCGCAGACATACCAGTTTCGCTTCGGTCGTTCCACTGCCGGACATCGACGACACCATTGATATTGAACTCAAGGATGATGAGATCAGGGTTGACACTTTCAGAGCCAGCGGAGCGGGAGGGCAGCATGTGAATAAGACCGATTCAGCGGTCAGAATGACTCATCTGCCTACAGGCATCGCCGTCACCTGCCAGAACCAGCGCTCGCAGCACAGGAATCGCGAGGTTGCCAGAAGAATTCTCAGAGCAAGGCTATATGAGCTCGAAGAGGAGAAGCGGCGGGAAGAGCGTGCCGAGATGGAGAAGAACAAGAAGGACGTTTCCTGGGGCAACCAGATCAGGTCTTATGTAATGCATCCATACCGCATGGTGAAGGACCACAGAACGGATATGGAGACTTCAGATGTGGACGGGTTCCTCTCTGGCCGGATCCAGGAATTCATAGAGGCATATCTCAGAGAAAGTGGTCAGTCATAATGAGTACAGGTGAGCAGGAGAGCGTAAGAAGATCGAAGCTTGAGACCATTCGCGAGGAACTGCATATCGATCCCTACCCGCCCAGATGTCTGCCCAGAACCTCCATCGCTGAAGTGAGGGATGGCGGTGAGACAGAGGCGGAGCGTGTTATCTGCGGACGGGTCAGCGCTCGCCGTGAGCATGGAAAGACCGTTTTCGCTGAGCTGACTGACGCATCAGGCACGATCCAGGTCTATCTGAATATCAAGGTCCTCGATGAAGCAGGCTGGGAACTGACAGGTCTGCTGGACCTCGGGGATATCGTTCAGGTCAGGGGGAGCGTCTTCATAACAAGGACAGGGGAACTCACCATCCGCTGCGAGGGTCTTACGTTGCTCTGCAAGAGCCTTCGAACACTGCCTGTGGTCAAGGTCGACTCTGAAGGAACTGTCCATGATAAGGTCAGCGATGTTGACTACCTCTACAGACACAGGTGCGTTGATCTCCTTGTCAATCCCTCTTCGCTCGCCAGGTTCCGCGCCAGAAGCGGCATCATCTCGGCACTGAGATCCTACCTTGATTCGATGGAATTCCTCGAAGTGGAGACACCGGTTCTCCAGCCGATCTACGGTGGTGCTGCAGCCCAGCCATTCACTACCGAGTACGGCAGCATGAACGAGACATTCTACCTTCGCATTGCAACAGAGCTCTATCTGAAGCGGCTTCTGACCGGGGGGATAGAGAAGGTCTATGAACTCGGTAAGGACTTCAGGAACGAGGGTGTTGACCGAACTCACAGTCCGGAATTCACACAACTCGAACTCTACGAGGCTTATTCGGATTACTCAGGTATGATGATGAGGTTCGAGGAGATGACAAGAGCCGCAGCTGATGCTCTCGGGAGGGGTCTGCAAGTCTCTTTCCGAGGACAGGACCTGGACCTTTCGGAACCATTCCGGAGGATGGCATTCATTCCTGCACTTCGTAAGGCAAGCGGAGAGGATCTCATGTCGTGGGAACCTGCGGATCTGAAGGGTCTCTGCAACAGGATCGGGCTCGAGAGCACGGCAACTGACCGAGCCTCCCTGGTAGACAAGCTTTTTGATCATTTCGTAGCTGACAGGATCAAGGAACCCACATTCGTGGTTGATTATCCCGCTCTTCTTTCCCCTCTGGCAAAGCACAAGGCTGGTGAACCCGGCATCACAGAGCGTTTTGAAGTCTTCGTCATGGGGCTTGAGCTGGCGAATGCCTTTTCGGAGCAGAACGATCCGGACCTTCAGAGGGAGATACTTGGGAGACAGGCCGCCTCCAGCGAGCTGAGGGAAGGGATCCTGGACGAGGAGTTCCTCTTCGCGCTTGAGACCGGCATGCCGCCGGCAGGCGGCATGGGGATCGGCGTTGATAGACTCGTAATGCTGCTCACTGATGCCGGGAGCATCAGGGAGACCATATTCTTCCCTCATCTCAGGCGGTCAGAGGAGTGAACCTTCCCCTTGTACTGAGGATATCCGGCAGGCAGATCCTCAGCAGGTCCAATTCCGGATTTGTAAGGACCGTATCGATACTCTCCATACTGGGGATCGCGATCGGTGTGGCTGCTCTGCTCATCCTGAATGCCTTCATGGAAGGCTTCACAGGCACCATTATGGAGCAGCTCTCTGCGATACATCCCCCCATTGAAGTGCGTGCTCCGGGAGAAGTCCTGTTTCCAGAGGACCAGGCATATATCGAATCTCTGATGGTGGGGACAGACGGCCTTCAGGGAACATCGCCTGTTCTCGAAAAGACTATTGTAGCAGCCGGCAACAGTGGGGATGTTGCAGGAGTTCACATGAGAGGTGTCGATTGGACCTCCGAGCTTGAACTCCTTTCCGGTGACAGACTCACAGGGGTCGCTTTCAGTGAAGGCTCAGCTGTCATCGGACCAGATCTCGCCTCCAGGCTTGGAGTTGAAGAGGGTGATTCCGTCAGGTTCGCTTCTACCGATGTCACAGCCTTCTCTTCAATGGGCAGGCTTCTTGTGGATACTATCGTCTCTGTCAGGGTGGCCGCTGTAGTCGACCTTGGGATTAGTGAGTACAACTCAGGAATGGTTCTGACTGACATAGCCACCGCGAGAACCATGTTCACAGGAGCGCGGTATGCGTCATCTCTCAGTCTGGGGATCCAGCCCGAAGCCTCCCCTTTGATGCTTGCCTCCGACATGAATGCTGTTCTCAGAGAGGCATATATCAACGGTGAGTGCCGCTACATGGTGTGCGATGCATTTATAACCCGGCACAGCAACCTCTTCGCTGCTCTTGGACTCGAAAGGACAGGGATGTCCATCGTGCTTGCGATGATCACCGTGGTAGCTCTCCTGAACCTTCTCAGCGCACTGACAATGATTGCCCTCGAACACAGGAGGGACAGCGGTGTCCTTCGGGCAATGGGCGCTAATCCCGCCACAATGCTGCTGATCGGGCTTGCCCAGGGCGGTTTTATCGGAGCAGCAGGGGCGTTGTCCGGTGTGCTGTTCGCCGCCGGTTCTGTCTTCATGATAAACAGGTTTTTCCCCATAAAACTCGAAAGCAGTATTTATTGGATAGATGTTCTACCAGGGAGGCTGGAGCCGCTTCCGGTGCTTGCAGTCGCCGGAGCGACACTGGCAGCATGTCTGGCAGCTTCCCTGATCCCGGCGATATCGGCTCTCTCGACATCTCCTTCAAGGGCGGTGAGGTATGAGTGACAGTTCGGTGCTGGCCGCAGCGGATATCTGGAAATCCTATGGTGAGGGTCAGACCACACTCTCGATCCTCAGAGGAGCTGAGCTTTCAGTAGCTCCCGGTGAGGTGGTCTCCATTCAGGGTCCCAGTGGTTCAGGAAAGAGCACATTCCTTCATGTATGCGGAGTACTGGACCCTCCTGACAGAGGTTCCGTCATCATTGATGATGTTGATGTCTGGAGCGTCAGTGAGGGGAGGAGAGCGGCTATCCGGAACGAAAAACTCGGTTTTGTTTTCCAGTTCCATCACCTTCTGGAGGAGTTTACGCTCCTTGAGAATGCCGCTATGCCCGCAATGCTCTCCGGAATATCAAAAGGAGAGGCCATGGAGATGGCGGAGACGCTACTGGAGGAGGTTGGATTAGCGGGGAGGGGTTCACATTTTCCATCTGAATCCTCCGGCGGTGAACGCCAGAGAGCTGCCGTGGCAAGAGCACTTATCCTTTCCCCATCCGTTATCCTGGCAGACGAGCCGACTGGAAATCTCGATGCTGATAGCAGCAGCCTTGTCGAGAAACTCATTCTCCGCCTGGCCAGGAAACTGGGTCAGGCATTTGTTATCGCAACGCACAGCACCGAGCTGGCAGTATTGGCAGACAGTTGCTTCATTCTCAATGAAGGGGTTCTCAGAGAGATCGAAGGATGAAGATTGCAGGGCTTTCTGCCGGGGGTTATCTTACATCACTTATGCAGGGAACAACGGTAGGGCTGGAGGATAGAAGCCTATCAGGAACTCAACCTTTGACCAGGAGTGACATTGAGTGAGCAGCTGACCGAGAAAGCGCGAGCCGCGCTGGAGATAGCGATAACCGAAGCAGGAAGGGCCGGGCAGGCCAAGGTCGCTTCGGAGCATATACTCTTCGGACTCATCTCGGTGAGGGGCTCCGCGGCCCTGGTGGTTCTTCATGAACTCGGAGTCAGGATCGGTGTTCTCCGTGCGAGGCTCGAGAACCTGATGCGGCGTCCCGTTTCCAATGAGCTGACTCTCAAGGATATAGGCTGGACTACAAAAGCAAGGCTCGTTAGGCGTGAAGCAGTCAGGAGAGCAGTCAGCAGCGGTGCTCCCGCCACAGGGACGCATCATCTTCTGCTCGGACTCCTTTCGGTAGGCAATTGCCAGGCTTCCAGCATACTTCGTGAGAAGGGTGTCTCCCTTGGTGTTGCTGAAAAGACTGCCAGGGAGCTTCCAGCAGCTATCGAGTCAGGCAAGGAAGAGAAGCAGCCGGATGAGCAGGAGATTCCCGGGATAGATTACTTCTGCCGCGATCTGACTGAGCTGGCAAGAAAAGGTGATCTCGATCCGGTAATAGGGCGAGAGAATCAGATCAGCCGAATAATGCAGGTTCTCTGCAGGCGGAAGAAGTCCAATCCAATACTTATAGGTGAGCCCGGAGTGGGCAAGACCGCCATCGTAGAGGGACTTGCTGGTCTGATCGTCGCCGGAACCGTGCCGGATATGCTTGCGGGCAAGAGGGTGATGGCGCTGGATATGGCTGCGGTGGTCGCCGGCACGAAGTACAGGGGACAGTTCGAGCAGAGACTGAAGAAGCTCCTGAATGAGATAGCTGAATCCGGGGATATTGTTCTCTTCATCGATGAGGTACACGTTCTCGTTGGTGCTGGCGCTGCGGAGGGTGCTCTCGACGCCGCCAACCTGCTCAAGCCCGCACTTGCCAGAGGGGAACTCCAGTGTATCGGAGCCACGACACTGGATGAGTACAGGAAACGCATCGAGAAGGATGGGGCGCTCGAGCGCCGGTTCCAGCCGGTGCCGATAGATCCCCCAAGTGTTGATGAAACCATTGAGATACTCGACGGGCTCAGAGGAAGATATGAGGAGCACCACAGCACCGTATATACAAACGATGCCATACAGGCCTGCGCAAGGCTTGCAGCAAGGTACATCAGCGGCCGGTTCCTTCCTGATAAGGCAATTGATGTCATGGATGAGGCTGGTGCCAAGAACAGGGTCTATCACGGTACGGTCCCTGAGGACATTCAATTCCTCGTGGACGAGCTTTCTACTGCCCAGCGCAGGCTGCAGGAAATCGACACTGAAGATGTTGAACTGTCTCTTCAGTTCAAGGATCAGGTCGAGGAACTCGAGAAGGAACTTGAAGAGGCAAGATCGGCATGGCTGGAGGGCACCGAAGTAATACCGGTCTCCGAGGAACTGGTCGCGGCCGTAGTGGCTGATATGACCGGCATCCCTGTCAGCAAAGTGGGCAGAAGCGAGACATCCCGTCTGCTTGATCTTGAAGAGAGACTTGGGGAGAGGATAGTCGGGCAGCATCATGCCATTGAAACCATTACCAGTGCCATCAGGAGAAGCAGGATCGGTCTACGCGACAGCAATCGGCCTGCCGGTACATTCCTTTTCCTCGGACCTTCGGGTGTGGGTAAGACGGAGACGGCCAGGATACTTGCTGAACTTGTCTTCGGGGAACCCGCAGCTCTTATTCGTATCGATATGTCCGAGTTTCAGGAGAGCTTCTCAGGCTCCCGCCTGGTGGGTGCGCCACCGGGATATGTGGGTTACGATGAGGGCGGCCATCTGACTGAGAAGGTTCGCAGAAGACCCTATTCCATAGTTCTCCTGGACGAGATAGAGAAGGCCCATGCCGATCTATACAATATGCTTCTGCAGGTGATGGACTACGGCCGTATGACTGATTCGTACGGCAGGGAGATCGATTTCACCAACACCATCATCATTATGACCAGCAACATAGCCTCAAGGAGTCTTCTTGGCGGCGGCCGCCTGGGCTTCTCCAGAGAAACGAGCGTCGAGGAGGAGAAGAAGCGCATAGATCACATTGTGATGGAGGCTGTGCGTGACCGCTTCAATCCTGAGTTCCTGAACCGTCTGGATGAGATCGTCGTCTTCAATCCTCTTGAGTTTCAGCATATGGAGCGCATTGTTGATCTACAGATGCAGGATGTTGAGCAAAGGCTGGGCGATATGAGGATCGAACTCACGCTCTCTCCTGAGGCTCTGACGCTGATCACTGAAGCCGGTTACGATCCTGAAGCGGGAGCCAGACATCTGAGACGAACTATCAGGAGACTGGTTGAGGATCCCCTCACTGATGCCATTCTCAGAGGAAAGTTTGAGAGTGGTGACAGTATCATCGCCGTAAGGGAGGAGAGCCGGATCATCTTCAGGAAGACAGAGACCGATTCACCTGAGGTAGTCGCTTCACATGAACTCCACGAAAGGGTCGACAATTGAGAACAGCCCTCTCTATCCCGTTTATCGTCATTTCCATTTCGTTCGCGATGACGGTCAGCTCTGTCGGAGTCGATGGCAATGACTTCGTGAGCGATGAACTTATTGAAAGCGTTTTTGGCCTCTCCCAGGGTGATTCGATCAGTACAACAGCCCTGCAGCGGGGGATCAGGGAACTCTTCGCACTCGGATATTTCGGTGACATCGAGATATTGGCTGATACGGTAGGTATGGAGACCCGGATTACCATTCTTGTGACCGAAAATCGTCTGCTCAGCCACGTTGAGATCCAGAATGCGGGTCACCTCAATGAGGATGACGCACTTGAGGCAATTGTTCTCTACCCGGGGCAGACGGTCTCACCTGCCGATACGGAGAGGGCAAGACAGATCCTCCTTGAGATGTACGCGGAGAAGCACAGGCATTCCGCCGAAGTCACTCCTGTCTGGTCTGAGCCGGAC
>JAOZQW010000046.1 GCA_029932015.1 Candidatus Fermentibacteraceae bacterium | reverse complement strand
TGCAACACCGTTCTACCCAGACTTAAACTGGCCTGAGGGTGATGGACAGCTGACGGTTCTTGTTTCGGAGAACACGATGACTTTTATGATGTTCATCCCTGATGGGATGCTATCCAGGGCGGAGAAACCGATCATGCAGGCTGTTAGATCAGTTATCGATGCTATCGATCCGAGTGCTCTCAGGCTTGCATTCACCTTCAGAGAGGTCACTCCATACGCCGCAACGCTCGAGCTGGAACTTCTCCGCAGGGGGGGGGAGCTCAGTACGATGACTATTGAGATCGGTGATAATACCATTTCCCCGGACAGTCTTATCACAGCTATCACCGAACTGCTGGGACTGGGTTCATGAGTCTGCTGAAAGCAAGAAATGTTATCAGGCATTTCGGTGAGATGCAGGTTCTGAACGGAGTTGACCTGGATGTTGCCGATGGGGAGTTCCTTGCCATTGTGGGCAGGAGCGGTGTTGGTAAGAGTACTCTTCTAGGGGTACTAGGTACACATGATCCGGATTATACCGGTGATCTCAGTATTGTCGGAAGCAGCGTAAATAGCCTTGACCCGGCAGAGCTGGCTACTCTCAGGCGTGAGCATCTCGGATATGTCTTCCAGGATTTCCACCTTCTTCCGAACCTTACTGCAATGGAGAATGTCATCCTTCCCGCAGTCTTCTCCGGAGCAGATCTGAGCGCGGCAAGGAAACAGGCTGATGAAGTCCTTGAACACCTCTCCATAAGAATAGACAAGACCCCTACATCTGTCCTCTCCAGGGGTGAGAGGCAGAGGGTGGCAGTTGCCAGGGGGCTTGTCAATAGACCTTCCATCCTCCTGGCGGATGAACCGAGCGCAAGTCTAGACGAACAGAGCGAGAGCGTCCTGTTCGATCTGCTTGACGGACTTCGAGAAGTCCAGGGCTTCGCCCTGATCGCGGTCGTCCATTCAACCGCTGTTCTCGGAAGGGCAGATCGTATCCTGAAGCTGCAGGAGGGGGTCCTTCATGAAGTTGTCTGAGGTCAAAAGGGCACTTCACCTCTGGAACAGGGGACACTGGAGGGATTACATCTTCAGCCAGGGAATGCTCTTCACCGCATCCCTCCTGCTCGTCTTTTTCATCTCAGTCGGTCTTGGCGTCCAGAAGGTCCTGGACAGATTCCTCTCCAATGACCTTCCCGCCGAACAGGTGAGGGTTACACCACCGGGTCTCCAGGCTGGTTTCTTCCAGACTGAGACAGGAGGCATGGAGATAACCGAGGACATCAGGATGGACCTGGAGTCGATGGAACAGGTTCAGAGGGTTGATCCGCAGATCTACGCCCACGTACCCGCAGCACTGAGGGGGATGCTCGGCGGGCAGAACTATTACACAGACATCACTCTCGAGGGTGTTACAGGTGAATTCCTTGGTGATTCGCTCATTGGTACAATTGACTGGTCCTACTCTCTTGCTGATTCCGCCGATCGACTGCTGCCCATCGTACTCAGCGAAAACCTCCTGCTCCTCTACAATGCCGGCTTCGCCGAGTCGAATAACCTCCTTGGTCTCTCAACGGAGGGAGTGATCGGGATGGAGTGCTCAGTCACCCTGGGGCAGAGTTCGATCGCCGGGCTGGACCATCAGCCCATCACTGTAAGGGCACGTATTGATGCCACATCCAGGAACATGAACCTCTTCGCGATAGGTGTTCCATTCGAGTTCGTGGATGAAGTGAACAACCTCTTCCTTCCGGATGATACACGCAGGTACAGCGCCCTCGTTATAACTGCGGTCGATGCGCAGGATGTGCCTTCTATCGTAAGAATGGTGGAAGAGACCGGTCTCAATGCGGAGACGAGAAGAGGTATCGCTCAGAAGGCCGAGGTCCTCGTAGGCGCGGTCACTGCTGCACTATCAGCCCTTGCAGCTGCAATACTGCTCTCCGCACTGTCGAGTGCCATTCATACTCTTGTGGCGGACCTTCGAAACAGGAGATTCGCACTAGGCGTTCTAGTTGCCCTTGGAACAGCCCACGGAAGACTTTCAATGCTCTTCGCCTTCCAGATATTCCTTATGTCCCTGGCCACTACAGTGCTCGGAGCGCTTCTGGGATGCCTTCTGGCCTGGGGGGCCAGCAGCATGGTTCTCTCACTGAGCCCGGTTCTCAGCGCGGCGGTTGATACACTGGCCGTCTTCCCTGTGGGATGGCTTGCGGCAGGACTCGGAGTAATGCTCACAGCGTCAACGGCCATCGCATATGCCTTCTTCAACAGGATACTGCGAACCCCGGTTACACGCCTCCTCCGTCCGTAGGACCTCGGGGACGTTCGTAAGTTCATCAAGCTAGCTGGAGGAATAATAGCTTCAGAGATTAGCATACCAACACCAATTAATAAATCGCTATTATTCGGTCAACGCGCTTGATGAACTTACGAACGTCCCTACAGTACTACAGTAGGTTGAAATTCAAGCTGGTGAAGAATCGTGTGTCATACTTCTCCCAGGTCGGGATCAGAGGATTCCGAGTGTAGTCCACCTCGTAGCCAAACGAAACGTAGAGCGGTTCCCAGGTCCTGAAGGCCAGCGAGATCCTTCCGCTTGAAATGAACTCCTCAAGCCTGTCCGGCGGGAAGTAGACCTCTCCGGAAATCTCAGATCTCTGGATGAAGGTATGGGGTTTCTCAAAAAAGAGACCGGCCGAACTGTATATGGTGAATTCCTCAGTGTACTCCGCTACAGCATCGGAAGTCCACCTTGTGCTGACCATTCCACCACCAAGCTCGGGAGAAAGCCACAGCCAGGATGTAAGCCATTCCTGCCAGCCTCCGGCCACGTATGCATTGAACTGCCAGGGTCTGCTGGAGAATCTCTGCCTGTCCCACTCGCAGTTGGCCACAATGTAGAAACTATCATCTATCCAGTAGTTCGCAGTCAGATCAGCCCAGCCGGTCTCGGTTCTCAGTGTGTCCACACCCAGACCAACAGTTGCCTCCCATTCAACCATCCTGCCCCCGAATCCGAGATCAAGGGATGTTCCCCGCTCATTAAAGCGATAGGAAAGGAGCATACTGCCTCCCGCTTCGAGGAGGTTCCTGTTCCCACGGTCAAGCGAAAGGTCCGCAGAGCATGTTAAGCTGAATCCATTGTCAGATCGTGACAGCAACAGTGGATCGTAGCCGTCCCCGGCGATAACCCTCAGCCTGTCTCTGGCGAATTCATCCTCCGGATCGAGTTCAAGGGCTGCAAGATAGTGATTCACTGCCGTTCCGGTACTGCCTGCGTGCTCAGATATCCACCCCAGACGATTGCGAGTAAAAGGGGATTCCGGGGCTATGAGAAGGAGCGCAAGATATACCTTCTCGGCTTCTTCAAGCTCTCCTGCCTCAAACAGGGCTTCTCCCAGAACAGGAAGTACCGCTGCACTGTCACCGGACATATCAAGCAGATCCTCTGCGAGGATCAGAGCCATCCCGTGCAATCCCAGATCAAGATAGACGGAGGCGGCTTCAAGAAGCAGATCGGGATCCTGAGACTGGGCTGACAGCATTTCGAGGGCGGCATGGGAGACTGCTGGTTCACTTTGCAGATGATAGACCGCGACATCGAGCCATACTCCTGAGCAATCGGGGGTGAGCATCAGCGCAAGGCTGTCAGCCTGGTCATCCAAACCAAGTGAATCCATGAGAAGTGCTCTCTCCGCAAGGGCCAAACGAGCTGTTGGACCGGTTCCAGACACAGTCTCATACACAGCAAGGGCCTCCTCCATCCGTCCGCTGGCAGCAAGATATCTTGCATACTGAACCGCCGCGGGACTGAAGCCCGGATCAAGTTCCATCGCGCCTGAGTACATGGTCGAAGCAGATCCACGATCACCCTCCATCTCGCTGAGGAGACCGCTCAGGTAGAGGCTCATGACAATGGAGGGATCAAGGCTGATGGAGTAGGACAAAGCATCCTCAGCCTGGTTATACCAATCAGGTCCCCGCTGCAGCAGTACCGCTGCGGAAGCGGTCCATGCCAGCGGCGCGGCGCTGTCCATCGCGACGGCTGCCTTGGCAAGTTCGAACAGCTCCAGAGAAGGGTCGTCAAGCATCGCGGATATCATCAGCGCGGCGAGCGCATCCGCATTCGATGAATCCGCCTGAAAGATCGCTGCTGCCTCCTCGGCGGAGGATACCCAGTCACCAGTCGAGCAGAGATCATGCCAGATCTGCAGTTCCGACGGAACCGAAGCGGAGCATCCTGAAAGGAGAAGGAGGGCCAGGAAGGTCATCAGAGTATCCTCAGATTCAGCCTGGAGTAGATCTCTGTATTGTATTTCTCCCAGTAGGAGAAGAAGGGTTTTCTAGTGTAACCAACGCTGTACCCCAGCGTCAGTGAGACGGGCTGCCAGACCTCGAACGTCAGTTCGGCAAGAGCATTGGTCATGAGCCCTGCTGGATTCTCCGGCGGCCGATAGAAGTCACCCCACAGCCAGAGAGTAGGCAGGAAGGTATCCTTGAACTCCAGCCAGAAGGCCACGGAGCCGTACAGAGTGGTTATATCTGTTCTCCTGCTGTCAAACCCCGATGACCAGTGTGTATTGACAAGGCCGATACCCAGTGTTGGAGAGGTCCAGAGCCAGTCTGTGACCCACTTGTTGTATCCGAGTGACATGTATGAGGATATCTGCCAGGGTCTGACCGTTCCAGGCTGCCTGTCCCAGTAGCTGCTGGCCTCCATGGTCATGTATCCGGAGAGAACTCTCTCAATGGATATCCTTGTAGAGGCCCATGAATAATCGCTCAGGTGCGCCTTGTCCGTCTCACGAAGACCATAATCGGCCTCCAGAGAAACAACACTTCCATTCCCGTCGTAGTCGTAAGTGAGTGTCGCTCCAGCAGAGTATTGCCTCTCTCTTGTATTCCCGTTCTCAGCCCGGGTGTCCACCCAGAGCGATGCATTGAGCCGCCTGGACTGCTGGCGGTTCCACTCCGCATCAAAAGCCGTGTCGGTGATCTCTCGGATCCTGGACTCGGTGTAATCATACCCGGGTGAAACACTCAGAGAGAGGAAATAGTAGTCCAGAGCCTTGTCGGGGTAACCGGTCTGCTCGTAAACAAGACCAATGTAAGCGAGCACCCAGGCAGAGCCTGGTTCGAGTTCCAGTGCCCTTTCAAGAGCATATCCAGCCTCCTCATACTGCTCAGCGAAAAGGCATGCCTCACCAAGACTGCTCCAGCCATCAAACGAGAGACTGTCCAGTCCTACCGTGATCCGGAACTTGTCGGCGGCTTCCTTGTTCATGTCCTCGTTGTAAAGATAGAATCCCCATTCAAGCCAGATATCCGTGCTGTCAGGTGCGAGCTCCGCAGCTCTTGCGAACGAAGCCTGGGCAAGCTCATGCTCATCAAGTGAACCGTAGAGCACAGCCAGGTCGGACCAGAAATATCCATCAGTGCTTCCGTCGGCTTCCGCCCTTGCACCGATTATGAGAGCTCTTCCCGGGTCTGTAATGGAGTACCGGTAGGCCATGTCCACCCATGCGGAGGGGTAGCTCTCGATCATCATCTGCGCCAGGCTGTCCGCTTCTTCCATTCTACCAAGAGATTCCAGAAGAAGAACCTGCTCACTCATTGCAGTACTCTCATCTCCTCCAGCCAGCACATAGCTCTGCCATATCTCCAGGGCTTCAGCAGTCCTCCCGGCAGAAGCCTCCAGAGGAGCCAGTCTCATCATTCCGAACGCATAGGATGTATCAATTGCGAGTGCTTCCCGATAGAAGATCATCGCGCTGTCAGGAAGATCGAGCTGCTCCAGCACAAAACCAAGTTCTCCGAGTAGCCAGGGACCCGGTTTGGTTTTCTCGGTTGCCAGGAGATACCATTCAGCAGCTCCTTCGAGATCACCGGAGTTTTCGAGTAGCATCCCCCTCTGCTCCCATGCCCATATGTAGTCGGGAAAGAGTGATACGCCCATCTCATACGCCTCGCCTGCCTCATCATACCTGGCCATCTGCTCCAGCACCGCACCAAGTTCCCCCCAGGTCCATGAACCTCCCGCGTCCTGCTCCAGAGCAGCCCTGTATGCCGCCTCCGCTTGTTCGAGGTCACCGAGGTCCTCGTTCAGAAGCCCTATTGAGATCCACGCATCGACAAATGATGGATCTCCATCCACACAGATGGAGTACCATTCAAGCGCGATATCGATGTCTCCCTCCATCTCCGCCAGATATCCAAGCCTGTAGGCAGCAAAGGAATACTCGGGATCAACCTGCCACGCGGCTCGATAGCTCTCAGCTGCGGCAGTGGGATTCCCGGCAGACTCAAGACAGAGACCTATCTCCCCGAATATCCAGGAATAGTAGGGATCCCTGGAAAGGGCTTCGCGATAGATCTTCACCGCCAGACCGAACTGGTTCTGTGACTCGAACATCAGACCCAGGCTTATAAGAGCTTCGGTATCCTCAGGGTGAAGTTCAGCAACATGCCTGTACGTTTCCTCAGCCGAATCATACTTGTTGAGCATTTCCATGATCCAAGCGTACTTCAGAAGCATCTGGTAGCTGTCGGGCCACCTCTGCAGCGCCTCGATCACCACCTCCAGCGCCGCGGCGTATTCATCGAGGTATTCCAGCACCTGGATCTTCTCCAGCCAGAGAGATATCCAGGATGGATCGACTGCGAGAACTTCGTCGAGCAGATCGGATGCCTCCTGATACTTACCGGTCATGATCATGGTATGAGCAAGACCTACTGAAGAGAGCGTCATCGATGGATCGAGCTCCAGTGATCTGATGAATGACTCTGCAGCAGCATCCGGGTCGGAGGAGAGCACAGCTCTTCCAAGGGACCCCCAGGCCATGGCGGAAAGCGAATCCTCGTCAAGAGCCATTTCAGCACTTGAAATGGCTTCATGCTCCATCCGCATCACAGACTGCGAGAAGGAGAGTGCGGCCCATACCTCGGAGCTGGTCGAATCCTCCTGAAGCATTGTCTCTGCGGTCTCGAGAGCAGATTCCCAGTCACCTTCAGAGAAGTGGGCTCGCCAGCCCGAGAGGTCCACTGCCATGAGCAGGGCAAGAATCAGGACGGACACATCAACTCCTGACAAGGGTCAGGACAACGCCTGCACCCCCGACGACCCAGCAATACCATGCGAAAGACGAGAACTTCCCTGCTTTCAGGAAGCGGAGCAGGAGTCTGAGAGCAGCATACCCCGTGACAGCGGAAACAAGAAGCCCAGCAACTGCAGCGGCTGCGCCGATAGAGGATGCACCAATGCCATCGTTCAGTTTCAGAACGGAAGCCCCGAGAATAGCCGGGATAGAGAGCAGGAATGAGAACCGGGCAGCTCTCTCCCTCCGGATACCGGAGAAGAGCCCCGCTGTGATGGTGAAACCTGATCTCGATATACCGGGAAGCAGTGCACAAGCCTGGGCGACTCCTATGAGAAATGCACCCATGGGCGCCGGCCATTCGCGTTTACCATGCGGGGCATACCTGGTCAGGAACAGAACGGTACCGGTCACCAGGAGCATCATCGAGACAACCAGCGGCATGTCGAATATCTTTTCAAGCGGCTCTGAAAGAAGGAAACCCGCTATTGCTGCAGGGATCGAACCAAGTATCAGCAGAAAGACCATGGAAATGTCTTCTCTTCGCCCTCTCAGAACACCGCCTGCCATCTTCACCAGGTCTTTCCAGTAAACGGCTATCACTGCGGCTAGTGTCCCGAGATGGACGATCACTTCAAAAGTGATATCGCCGTCGGGAAGATCAAGCAGAGTACCTACAAGAGCCAGGTGACCTGAACTGGATACGGGCAGGAACTCCGTGAGTCCCTGAACCAGAGCGAGTATTATGGCGGCGAGAAGACTCATTCTTCGATAAACTCCTCATGCAGTGCCCTGAGGGCATCATCCCTTTGTTCAAGGCGGACAAGAGCGGAGATCGTGGCATGGGAGTCAACGGTCTGCAGCATATCTATGGAGCCGGAGTTGAGAGCTTCCGAGAACCTGGCCATGACCCCTCTGAGACCATGCATTCCTGCCCCGACAATAGATACTTTCACGCAGGGGGAGAGGGTCGTATGCCGGATGCCAAGTCCTTTGAGCACGGCGATGACATCTCTCTCGTCGCCGACAGCCACAGTGAAAAGCATCCTTCGATCAAGGACACTGAACATATCCATTGAAATCCCAGCCGCTGCCACGGCCCCGAAGACTCTCGAGTAAAAAACGTGAAGCGGATCATCGCCCTGATCGCGGATATCGAAGCGAACTACCTCCGGTCCAGCTGCCACTCCGCTGATGTACTTCCCTTTCCGGAGTGTATAAGGAACAATAGAGGTGACTCTGGAGCCTGTCGAATGATCTCTGATATCCATCTGGATCCCGGCATCGCCGGTGATCTCGGAGGCCGATGGATGAACCACTCTCGCTCCCTGCCAGGCCATCTGGCGAAGATCCTCGCTGCTGATGCGCTCAATTCTCTGCGCTGATGGCACCCTCTCCGGATCGGCAGTGTAAACCGAGTCAACCGTCTTATAGAGCTGCAGCTCCTCGGCTCCGAGGGCGACTGCAAGTGCCGCAGCCGTTATATCGCTTCCTCCCCTTCCGAGAGTGGATATCTTCCCATCCCTGCCAAGTCCCTGAAAACCAGCGATCACAGCACAGTCGCAGTCCTCCAGCCTGGCAAGAATGTTCGCGGGATCTATCGATTCAATGGAAGTGTCACAGTTCTCCCCATCGGTTCGAAGACCTGCCGACCAGCCTGTCATCGCTACAGCATCTACAGAAGCCATTCGAAGCATATCAGCCATCACAGTGGCGGAGAGTATTTCCCCGCAGGCGAGGATAGCCGCCTTTTCCCATGGGAGCGGGTCATGGACGAGCCCCAGCAGAGTATCCGTTGCATACGGGTCATCAAGTCGGCCCATGGCTGAGACTACGACAACGAGTCTGCAGCCCTCGAGAAGCTCCCTTCGACAGTGCTCCACCGCTCTAAGCCTGCCCTCCCGGCCGGCAAGGCAGGTTCCTCCGAACTTGAGAACTCTGACAGCCCGTTCAGCTCTGCTCACCGTGCAATTCCCCCTGCCGTAGATAGAACCAGTTCCGCGAATTCATTGCAGGTATCATTCCAATCGCTGCGGCCATCCGCCAGTGACCTGCTTCGGATGCCCATTGCGAGACGTGCATTCTTATCCTCGATCAGGGTCCGGAGCGCTGCGGCAATCGCATCTGCATCCCCCGTTGGCACCAGAAGCCCATTCTCACCCGGCAGGACCAGCTCGGGAAGGGCGGCAACATCAGAGGCAACAACCGGAAGACCATGCCACATCCCTTCGAGGACAGAAATACCGAATGCCTCCCACCTTGCGGGATGGACGAGGATGTCCGCGCTGTCATATGCCCTGTCCAGTTCTTCTCTGGGCAGCGCCCCTCTGAATATGATGGAATCCTGAAGTCCGTTCTCCACTATGAAATCCCGCATCTGCACGAAATACGGATCATCCTCCTCGAAGCTCCCCGCAAGATCAAGTGAGAAACTGCCGGGTTCGAGCATGGCGCACGCCTTCAGGAGGATCTCCTGCGCCTTCCTCGGAGCGATACTGCCGACACAGAGGAGTCTGACAGGTCCCTCTCTCATCGAGCGGTCTGGGGGCGGATTCAGACTCCTGGCGAATCCAGGACTGATCCGATGTATTCTCTCCCCAGGGATCCCGGTCGTCTCAATCTCCGTTCCCGTGCTCAGGCTGTTCACCCAGATGGCATCCGCCATCCCGAGCAGCCACCTCACATAAGTGATGTACATCCCGGAACGGATTCTGTTCCGTTCGTCCATCCATTCGAGATGATGCATTAGGTAGAGGACCGGAGTGCCGAGAAGAGGTTTCAGTAGCCGCAGGAGTCCTGCATAGTGATAGCTCTTCGCAATTACAATGATATCAGGATCATGCTTGAGGATCCGTCTGCAGACATGAGCCGATGCAGAGAACTTCTTCTCTGGAAGCCCTTCGGGAACGGTTGTGAAGTGGATGATGTCCACATCCATCCCCATCCCGGAAAGCCGCTCTGCAACCCGCATGTTGAATACATAGCCGCCCGAGAGGAAATCCTTGCGTCCGAGCATGAGAAATGAGACCTTCAGATGATCACCAGAGCCTTTCGGTGCGATACTATTTCAGTAGTGCAGTCCTCCGTTTATATACTAAGGTCCGGTCTTTACGCTATACATGACAGTTCCCTGGATATTCAGGCAGGAGTCCAGTTGAAATCTACCAAAGTCTGCATGGTGGTCAAAAACCAGCTCTGGAACGATGCCAGGGTTAAGAAGGAAGCCATCACACTGATGGAGGCAGGCTTCGACCTGACAATAATCTGCAAACCCGAAGGGGACCGACCTCTGGAAGAGACCTGGCGGGGGATGCGGATACTCAGACCCCGCAAGGACTCCGCTTCCAGAGATGCTCTTCGAAGCAGGGTGATAGCTGTTTCAGATGGGGACGGGCAGCGATTCTCCGCCAGATTGATGAAGAGCCTGAGGCGCAACCGCCTACGCAGATTCTTCACCGATCTCAAGCGCGATCTGCCCTGGGAGCGAAAACTATTCAGGGCCGCACTGGCAACAGGAGCGGATATATTTCACGCCAATGATCTTGATACCCTCCTCATCTGCACAAAGGCCGCGAAGAAGCTCGGAGCGAAACTGGTCTATGACTCGCACGAACTCTGGCTGGAATCAGCAAGATATCTCAGTGAGACCTCCGCCCTGAACAGACTTCGATACAGGCTGACTGAACGGAAGCTGATCGGAAGGGCCGATGCTGTTATAGCAGTAACCCCATCGAGGGGTGAGGCCATGGAAAGGATGTATCCTGCCATCCATGGCCGCGTGACGATCATTGAGAACAGCACCGATCCCATTGATGAACTCCCGCCGGGCGGATTCCTCCGCGGAAGACTCGGCATCCCTGAAGAGACCCCCATTATGCTCTATCAGGGCATCATCTGTCCCGAGAGGGGACTCGAGGAGCTCCTCCATGCCGCGAGCGTCCTCAGGAGTGACGAGAATGTCGCAATCGTTATAGTGGGTCACGATGCCTGGGGTGGAAGACTCCACCGGCTCCACGCGGAACTCCATCTGGAGGAGAGGGTCTTCCTTGTCCCGCCAGTGCCCTCGGAGGAACTCCCCGGTGTAACCGTATCAGCCGACGCCGGACTGATCCTCTTCCAGAACACATGCCTGAACC
>JAOZQW010000323.1 GCA_029932015.1 Candidatus Fermentibacteraceae bacterium | reverse complement strand
GTCCGGGCATCTGATCGGACTTCTACTTCAATGGTCGAATTCAGTGGTGGACCGGTCAGGACAAGACCGCCCATGTGCGAAGGGGTCTCTGTAACAGCCTGGGAAGAACTGCACGAGTGGAGATCATCACCCCCCGGTTCATTCCTGACCGAGCGACTTGCCGGATACGATTTTCCTGTGCTTCCCGGAAGCTTCTTCCAGATCAATACGGCAGCAGCGGATCTCCTCGTCAGTGAGGTGATGGACGTATGTCCGACTTCAGGCAGTATCCTCGACCTCTACGGTGGAGCAGGAACCTTCGCCCTACCATTGGCTGGAGCCGGCATGGACGTAACCTCCGTTGAGTTGAATGGAGCTGCATCCATTTCCGGTCGAAGGGCGGTCGAGATGAATGGTGTACGCTCCATCAATTTCATCACAGCAGATGTCAGCTCCTTCCTTGACTCACAGATCGAAGGCGGAAGAACCTGGGATGCTGTTGTTGTAGACCCTCCCAGAGCAGGATTGGGTTTGAGAGTCACGAGACTGCTGAGACAGCTCAATACTGACCTTATCGTGATGGTCAGCTGCAATCCATTCTCGCTTGCCTCCGACCTGGGGGAATTAGCCGCCAATGGCTGGCAGGTGCGCACAGTCCAGCCGCTTGATATGTTCCCGCAGACGGATCACATAGAGACGATAACTACACTGACCCGGATCTGAGGGGGAGCTATGACTTCAGCTGTTATTATGGTGATCATTAGTCTGCTATCTGTATCCCCCGAGAGGACAGGGATCCCACTGGAGAATCCGCTCAACTGGTGGCTGTATCTCCTGGAGACCCGTACTGACGTTCTCCTTCCGGGCACTTTCCCTTCTCCGGATGAGGGCGTACTTCTGAGCGAAGGCGTTCATATGAGCGGCTTCGAAGGCCCGGTATGGGTAATGGCGGAGATAGGGCTCATGGAGCAGAGTTACCTTCATATTGGCAGCTTCGGTATCTCAGCCAATGGGAAACTGGCAGGTGAGGTTCTCAGTGTTGATGGTGAGTTTGAATCGAGAGCGGGGGTAACCGGCGGCTTCAGAGTAGACCTGATGCCGGATCTCTTCATCGAGGAACGTATCTCTCTATGGACAGGCTCTGATAATTCTCCTCCGGATAATTTCTCACCATATCACCAGGGACTCGAGCACGGACGTCGCCTCTATGTTGACCGAGGATATCTGCAGTGGGACCCATCCCCGGTGTCACTGGCTTTTGGAAGGATTCCGCAGAGATGGGGACCAGGCAGGTTCACACAGCTCCTCCTCTCGAACAACAGCCCTCCGATGGACATGCTCAAATTCTCGGTCGATCTGGGAGAGATCCTCACTTTCACTGGACTTACCAGCACCATCAACAGCGATTCTGCAATCTATCTGACAGCCCACCGGATTGATTTCTATCTCCGCTCAAACCTGAGAGTAGGCATCAATGAATCCATCCTGTACACCGCCTCGGGTCTTGATTTCGCCTACATGAATCCTTTTATTCCATGGTATCCAGTTCAGTGGAACGAGCGTGTGGATGACAATGCCTTCCTGAGCCTGGATGCTACATGGAAACCATTCAGAGGTATAGAAACATACGGAGAGCTGCTGATAGACGACATTCAGTACGAGAATATCCATAACAGACCTAACAAACTCGGATGGACCATCGGACTGACAGGTTCTCTCGCCTCGGCCGATCTTGGTGGTGCATTTGAATACACGAGGATAGACAGATTTGTCTACAGCCAGCGGCTCCCAAAGAACTACTACCTTCATCATGGCGACATCATCGGTTCCAGTCTCGGACCTGATGCCGACAGGCTGAGCCTGTCCCTGGGATCTGCGGCAGCTTGGCCCCTGCTGATAAGAGCAGGTGCAGATTACACCAGACACGGGGAGGGTACGGTCGAAGAGGGATGGCCCGATTCTGCTGTTACGGGAGGCCAGTTCCCCTCCGGTATTGTCGAGTATACAACCGGAGCCGACATCAGACTGTCATGGTACCCGATCGAGAATGCTGAGGTTCATGGTTCCGTCAGAAATGAATGGGTCCGCAATCAGGATCATCAGGATGGAGAATCAGCCAGCAGACTCTCCTCCACCCTGGAACTCATCTGGAACTGGTAGCATTTCGGGGACGTTCGTAAGTTCATCAAGTGCGTTGGCGTATTATCACCGCGCACTATAACATATTCTTACTCCATCCATTCTACTCGTTCATCTCGCTTTAGGTGACACATCTTGCACTTCCACGGGATTGCCCGTAAACTAATAATGAAATGCCAAGATTGCACCGACTCGATTGGGAAAATGCCTTTCACCATGTCATGACTCGTGGCATGGAGAAGAGGACCATCTTCGAAGAAGATCTGGACTTGTATCTCTTCGTGGACAGACTACAGAAGTGTGCTATAGAAACCGGTATTCATGTGTTCGCATGGGTGCTTATGCCAAATCACATCCACCTTCTAACCAAGACTGGTGGAGTCCCACTATCGACCTTCATGCATAAGCTGCTAACGGGACATGCCAGTTACTACAATCGGAAGTATGGGCGAGTGGGGCATCTGTTCCAGAACAGGTATAGATCGATTCTTGTTCAGACTGAAGTCTACTTCCACAGCCTAATCAGATACATCCATCTGAATCCGCTCAAAGCCGGGATCGTGAGCGATCTGGCAGACCTGAATGAATACCGCTGGAGTGGGCACTTCGGGCTTATCCATGCGGATGTATACGCTTGGCAGGATACAGATGCAGTACTCCGTGATTTTGCAGGTGATCCAGCAAATCAAATCAGATCATACACTGATTTTCTTATGAGTATTGATGAGGATATATCCGATCTGATGTTCGACGAGGGCAGTTTCATTATCGGACCAGCTGGATTGCATACATTAGCCAATAAAAGCACCATATCGGCTTCTGCCAGCGGTAACCATCGAATTTTGGGAAATCGAAGT
>JAOZQW010000322.1 GCA_029932015.1 Candidatus Fermentibacteraceae bacterium | reverse complement strand
CAATTGTGTCCTCTGCCAGGTCTCTGGACTGCAGATAATCCATGGCAATTGATCCATCCGCTCCGGAAAGCTCAGCTCTGAAAAAGCTCCGGGAGGCTTCCATGAGTGTAATAAGCGAATCGGATCTTGACGTATCAGTCCTTGATGAGACCTCCAGCTCTATTCCTGCCTCTGCAGCGAGTTCCTCAACAGCATCCCTGAAGCTCAGTGACAGATATTCCATAAGGAAGGAGAAGACATCCCCTCCCGCGCCACAACCGAAGCAGTGATAACTCTGCCGCTCGGCTGAAACAAAAAATGACGGCGTCTTCTCTTTGTGAAAAGGACATCTCCCCTTCATATTCCTGCCTGAACGTTTTAGAGAAACATGCCTGCCGATGACTGCTGCAATATCAGTGGAATTACGTACACGTTCGATCGACTCGCTGGAGAAGAATCCCTTTCGCTGCTTGTTCGTCATCACCGTGCAGTCTTCCCCGGCAGCTTCAGTGAGATCACGGTGACTCCAGTACCGCCTTCGGCGGGGGCACCCTGTCTGAAGGCAGAAACCCTGCAATCCGTCTTCACTAACTCAATGACAGCCTGCATGAGAATACCTTTGCCCTTGCCGTGGATTACGCTGAGACGATGCATCCCGGCTACAATGCAGTCATCCATGCTCCGGTCAAGCTCTGCCAGAGCCTCCTCCGCGGTCATCCCCCTGAGGTCTATCTCCGTGGGTGCTTCGAGAGGGAAGCTCCAGTCGGCAGAGGGAGCCCCATCCTCAGGAGGGGATGCGGGTTCGAGATCGCTAAGCGCCCTTCTGAGCCTCAGATTGCCGATAACAACCTCAGCATGGTCCCGACTAAGCCTGTCGATGATCCCCCTTCCCTCCCATCCGGATACGGTGACCCAGCTCCCTCTCTCGAACTGATGGGACGGAGAGGATTGGGGGGATATGACACCGCTTTCGCGCGTCTGGGCAGAGGTCAGTTTCCTGATGGAAGCCCTTGCGCTTCTCCTGTCCTCCGAATCTCTGGATCTGGCAAGCCTGGCAAGCAGGGAGTCAGCCTCCGAACTTATCCTTGTGATATTAGTCCTGGTCTTCTCCGCCATCTCAAGCCGCGTGGATTCCAGACATGATCGCTCAGCCTCTAGTGACTCCTCCAGTCGTAAAGCTCTTTCACGGCTCTCCTCAGCCTCTGCTGAAGCTTCTCTGAGCTGCTCCGCGAGTTCATTTCTGGACCGCGTTAATTCTGTGATCATACGGTCCAGTCTGAAGGAATCCCCTGCCAGCTCGGCAGCTCTCTCAACAACCTCACCGGGAAAATCCATTCTACCTGCTATCTCAAGTGTAAATGAGGAGCCGGGAGTGCCTGCAGTGAAGGTGTAATCCGGCTGCATGCTATCCTCATGGAAGTTCATGCAGCCATTGAGGAATCCAATCCTCCCCTGCGCAAGCGTTTTCAGCTGACCCATATGCGTAGTGACGATGATCCTGCATCCTGAAGAGGCCAGTTCCTCCAGAAAGGCCGCTGCCAGGGCAGCACCGGTCAGTGGATCTGTTCCCGCAGCCGGTTCATCGATCAGTGCGAGCTGTCCTTCTCCCGAGCCGTTAAGCATATCGAGCTGCTCGCTCAACCTGGCGGAGTAAGTACTCTGATGGTCTGCTATTGACTGCATATCACCCATGGAGACAGAAAGTCGCTGGAAGTGTGGAAGTGTAGAACCGGCTGAGACCAGCGCTCCAAGACCGGACTGGGAACATGCGACTGCAAGGCCGACAGCTTTTATTAGAACGCTCTTCCCTCCTGCGTTGGGGCCGCTGATGATGAGCACCTGCCAGTCCTCGGGAAGACGTACATCATTGCAGACAACTTCCTCGCCGGGTATCAGAGGATGCTTCAGACCGAGCAGCGAGAGAGGACCCTCTCCGGGGAATACCGTCTCTGTTCGAAGGTGGTGAGCAGCTCGTGCGAATATCGCATCCAGGGCAGCGGCCGCTTCGATCCCATCAGATATCTCAGGAGCCCTCTCCCTCACTCTGATCGAGGCTCCGCGAAGTATCTTTCTCATCTCAAGATCGAGTTCCAGGAGTGACTCCCGGAGAGCATTGCCGTCCTCCACCATTTCGGCTGGCTCCATGAATACTGTCTCTCCGCTGTCGCTCCTGTCGTGAACGATTCCCTTGATCTCTCTGCGGCGTGAGGAAATGACCGGAAGTACAAACCTTCCGTCTCGCAGACTCGGTGGAGCATCTCTGAGTATGCTCCTGCCTCCGAGTTGCCCCGCTATCTTCTCGATCCTGGCTGACAACCTGCGGCGTAATTTCTCCGATGTTCTGCTCAATCTTGCCAGTTCCGGACTCGCATTCGGGGATATTTCCCCATCAGGAGTAGTGATGCGAAGCAGATGAGCAGAGAGATCGGGAAGGTCTGGCAAACAGTCGAGAAATGGCAGAAGCGGTGAGAGGTCAGGGGCATCTTCAACTGAGAAAGTACTCCCTGTGCACTCGGACATGTCACTGAGGACAAGTCCGACAGTTCTGAGTTCTCCAGGTTCGAGGATGATTGCGCCGTCTGCGATGGAGGATATCACATCTCCGGCGGCATCCAGTCCGTTTACAGGGGGTTTCGCTCCAAGTCCGAGAAGCCCGGCTGCACAGAGGGTCTCCCTCATCAGTCTGGCAGCCTCTTCCCCGCTCCAGGCGGGTTGAAGGCTCATTATCTTCCGGATGCCCATCTGACTGCCGGCGAAACCTGCTACTCTCTCAAGGAACTCGTAATACTCGAGGCGCTGCAGCGCAGTTTCCGCATGTTCATCTGACAGTCGCCTGTGGAGCATGGTATAACCCCGTTCAGTCGGACTTGAAACTGTCCGTCTCCGAAAGCTCCTGAAGGATCTTCTTCTCCTTCCGCGAGAGCTTGCGGGGAACGAAGACCTCCGGCACCACCACGATGCTGCCTCTTCCCATCCGCTGCAGTCTCTTCATGCCCCTC
>JAOZQW010000321.1 GCA_029932015.1 Candidatus Fermentibacteraceae bacterium | reverse complement strand
TTCTTCTGCAGCAGTCTCTTCTTCAACAGCTGGTGCTTCCTCAGCGACAGCTTCCTCGACTACTGCTTCTTCTGCAGCAGTCTCTTCTTCAACAGCTGGTGCTTCCTCGACAACGACTTCCTCGACCGGGAGAGGCTCCCTGCCCTCGAGGTTCTCACGGAAGGCACTGAGCTCCTCCATGGGTCTGCCGTTGAAGTAGCTTCTTACACTGAGAACGATGCGCCTGCTGCTTGCCTCAAGCTCTATCACCCTGAGCGGGAGTTCATCTCCGACCCTGATGATATCACCTGGATTCTCCATCTCTTCCCAGCCGAGCTGGCTCTGAGGAACGAAGCCCTCGATCTCGTCATCGAGTCGGACGACGACTCCCCTGTCGAGAAGCTGGACAACTTCGCCATGAGCGTCCTTGCCAACAGGATAGCGCTCCTCCATGGAGTTCCATGGGTTCTCCTGGGTCTGCTTGAGCCCCAGAGAGATACGGTGGTTCTCAATGTCTATGTTGAGGACCACGACACTCAGCTCGTCACCCTTGCCAAGGACATCGGAAGGATGGTTGATGCGCCTTGTCCAGCTCATATCGCTTATATGGACAAGACCGTCAATTCCTTCCTCTATTTCAACGAAGGCTCCGAAAGAGGTGAGATTCCTGATCTTGCCATCGATCATCGTTCCAACGGGGTAACGCTCCTCGATGGAGTCCCAGGGATTATCCATGGTCTGCTTGAGTCCCAGGGATATCTTCTTTTCCTCCTCGTTGACATTCAGGATCATCACTGTCACGTCGTCACCGACAGAGAGAAGTCTTGACGGATGTCTGATGTGCTTCGTCCATGACATTTCGGAGATATGAATGAGGCCTTCAACACCTGGCTCGAGCTCGACGAATGCGCCGTAGTCTGTGATGCTGGCGACCTTACCCTCGATCGTGGAGTCGGTGGGATACCTATCGACGACACCCTCCCATGGGAAGGGCTGAAGCTGCTTGAGTCCAAGGGAGATGCGTTCTCTATCCCTGTCGAACTTGAGGATCTTGACCTCGATCTCATCACCGATTGACAGGAGGTGAGACGGGTGCCGAACCCTGCCCCAGCTCATATCGGTGATGTGAAGAAGACCATCGATGCCGCCGAGATCAACGAATGCGCCGAAGTCCGTGATGTTCTTGACGACTCCGAGGCGAACCTGCTCCTCCTCGAGATTCGTGATAAGGGCTTCCTTCTGCTCCGCTCTGGCCTCTTCGAGGACCTGTCTTCTGCTCACAACGATGTTCCTGCGGCGCTTGTTGAGCTTGATAACACGGAACTGAAGATCCTCACCGATGAACTTCTCGAGATTGGGGACCTGTCTGAGGGCAACCTGGGATCCAGGAAGGAAGGCCTCCACGCCCATTATCTTGACCTTCAGACCGCCCTTGATCCTTCTGACAACGTTACCCTTAACGAGGGAACCGCTGTCGTAGGCTTCCTTGATGTCCTTCCAGACCTTGTGGAAGTGAGCCTTCTCCTTGGAGACAGATACCCTTCCATCCTGGTCCTCGAGAGTCTCGATAAGCACATCGACACTTTCACCCGGGATGATCTCTTCATCCTTGGCAAATTCGCTTATCGGGATAATGCCTTCACTCTTGTAGTTGATATCGACAATGACTTCCTTGCCGACCTGCCTGAGAAGCTTGCCTGTTACAATACTTCCCGGCTTAAGCTGCCTTGAGCCGATATTCTCCTCGTAGACCACTTCGAGAGCGCTGCGCTCCTTGCTGGTGTATTCCTGACCCTCTATGGCCTCGATCTCCTCGGGAGTAAGGCCTACAATCAGTTCGTCCCTGTCTGTCACTTGGTTTCCTTTCCGGATGTTCCTGTTTCAGCACTCGTCTCTTTCATATCAGCATTACTTCTGTAGTGTCCGGCATCGATGCCGGTCATCTCAATAGCTTTCATCACCTCATCCGCAACCGCCTGGGCACCGCTTTCCCGTCTTATTTCAGCCAGCCTGCCGCTGGGTATCGGTTCTCCGAAAGTGACACTGAATGGTTCGTCCTTCCTGAGAAATGCCTTCATAGGATGATCCGTACCCCATATGAATGCCGGCTGCACCGGTGCACCTGAGACAGCGGCGATAAGACTTATACCTGCTTTTCCGGGTAGCATTCTGCCGTTCCTGCTGCGAGTTCCCTCGGGATAGATAACTACGGCCATACCGTGTCTGAGGTGGTCAACTGCCCTTCGGACAGCTCCTGTATCAACGCCGGACCTGTTAACAGGGAATGCTTTGAGCTCATCCATGACGAACTTCCCGAATCTGCTGCGGAACAGCTCTATCTTTGCCATGAAGGCTGCTGTCCTTGGAATAGCGAAACCCAGTATCGGGGGGTCCATATCCGAAATATGGTTGCAGGCAATTATGAGTCCGCCTTTTTTGGGTACCTTTTCTGTACCACTGACGCTGAAACCGAAGAGAGGTCTTGCGAGAAGCAGTCCGCCATAATACTGGATCCGTGCAAGGGTGGATTCCTTCAAGACCTCTCACCCGCCTTCTTCTTCCTGCGGTAGAGGTCGATGACAGCATCAACCTGCGTATCTATGCTCATAAGTGATGAATCAAGCATAAAGGCGCCGGGAGCCAGCCTGAGGGGGCTGTCCTGTCTTGTTCTGTCCCTTCGGTCACGGATGAGCTGAGCTTTTAGGAGTTCTCCAAAATCGGCCTCATGTCCGGAAGAGACGATCATCTCTCTCCAGCGCCTTGTGACCCTGACCGCGACATCTGCAACAACGTAGATCTTGAGGAAGGCATCTGGAAAGACAACTGTCCCCATATCCCTTCCTTCGGCAACTGTATTTCTTGTTCTCCCGAACTCCTTCTGGAGACGGACCATCTCCCTCCTGACCGGTGAACCGGAGGAGATAATACTTGCCGCATTGCTGACTTCAAGGGTTCTGATGAAAGAGGAGACGTCTTTCCCGTCCAGTAGCACAGAACCA
>JAOZQW010000320.1 GCA_029932015.1 Candidatus Fermentibacteraceae bacterium | reverse complement strand
TCCAAGCGCAGCCGAATCCAGGGAGCCCTACAGGGGACACCGCTTCGCGGATTACGCCCTTCTCAAAGAGGGCAGGCCCATTGCCGTTATTGAAGCCAAGAGGACATCGAAAGACGCTGCACTCGGAAAAGAGCAGGCCCTTCAGTACGCAAAGCAGCTCCAGGGCATCCACGGTGGTCGAATCCCGTTCGTCTTTTACACGAATGGCTTTGAGACATACTTCTGGGAATCTGACTTCTACCCGCCGGTCAGGGTGCATGGATATCCCACCAGGGATGATATCAGCTGGCTCGATCTCAGAAGGGAATCCAGAAGGCCACTCTCGACCGAGCTGATCAACAGGGATATTGCTGGTCGATACTATCAGATAGAAGCCATCAGGACACTTCTCGAACGGATCGAGGGCAAGCATCGTGAAGCTCTCCTGGTTATGGCAACCGGTACAGGTAAGACACGTACTGCCACGGCTCTCTTCGATGTGCTCATACGCTCCCGCTGGGCGAAGCGGATTCTGTTCCTGGTGGATCGTATCGCTCTCCGGAACCAGGCACTCGATGCCTTCAAGGAGCATGTCCCTTCAGAACCCAGATGGCCTGCATCGTTCAGGGAGAAGAAGTTCGAGCAGAACCGAAGGATCTATGTCACTACATATCCGACCATGCTCAATCTCATCCAGAACGGAACCACTCCAGAGAGCTGGATATCCCCGTACTTCTTCGATCTCATCATCGCCGATGAAAGCCACAGAAGCATCTACAACACATACAAGCAGGTCATCCAGTACTTCAGCGGGATCAAGCTTGGGCTCACCGCCACCCCCAGAGACCACATCGACCATGACACATTCAAGCTCTTCAACTGCGACCCCGGTATGCCGACATACGGATACAGCTACGAAGAGGCAGTCGAGCATGATCCGCCGTACCTCTGCGACTTCAAGGTGCTCAATGTAAGATCTAAATTCCAGATACAGGGCATTCACGGTCATGAACTCCCTCAGTCGGTTCAGAGAAAGCTGATTGCAGAGGGCAGGGATCTAGATGAGATCGACTACGAGGGTACTGATTTCGAGCGCAAGGTCTCAAACGCGGGTACCAATACCCGGATAATCAGAGAGTTCATGGATGAGTGCATCAAGGACGCGACAGGTACTCTTCCGGGAAAGACCATCTTCTTCGCCATCACAAAGGCACACGCACGAAGGCTCCAGGACCTCTTCGATACTCTGTACCCTGAGCATGCCGGACGCCTGTCCAAGGTGATCGTCTCTGATGATCCCCGGGTTCACGGCAAGGGCGGACTCATGGATCAGTTCAGGAACGCTGACATGCCCAGGGTGGCCATATCTGTTGATATGCTGGATACGGGTGTAGATATCCGCGAAGTGGTCAACCTGGTCTTCGCCAAGCCGGTCTACTCCTATGTCAAATTCTGGCAGATGATAGGCCGCGGTACCAGAGTCCTCGAGGAAGACCCCAGGCAGCGCAAGCCATGGTGCAGGGAGAAGGATGAATTCCTGATCATCGACTGCTGGGATAATTTCAGGTATTTCGAGATGCACCCCCAGGGCAAGGATGAAAGCCGGCAGATACCCATGCCTGTAAGGCTTTTCAAGACACGTATTGAGAAGGTTAGGCTCGCATCGGCCATAGACCGCCCGGATATAGTAACAAGCGTTACAGGCAAGCTGAGAGCCACTATCGATAGCCTGCCGCAGAACAACGTACTGGTGATTGAGAACAAGGCTCATCTCTTCAAGGTGGAATCTGACCAGTTCTGGAATACCCTGGATGACAGCAAACTCATGTACCTGCACAGCACTATCGCCCCGATCATGCGAGCCATCTCCAGCATCGATTTCAAAGCGATGCTCTTCGAGATGGAGGTAGTTGATCTGAGCACCGCTTTCCATGCCAATAGCATTGAGATATTCGAGAGCATCAGGGAGAGTATCGTTTCACAGGCGAAGAGCCTTCCTCTATCCGTAAACGTGGTTGCGAAGGAGCGGGCTTTCATCAGCGAAGTCACCAGCCAAGCATGGTGGGATGCCCCTTCAGAGACAAAGCTGGATGAGCTTGTCGAAAGACTCGCCCCACTGATGAAGTTCATGCAGGAAACGAGAAACCCCATAACCCTCCTCGACATCACCGATATAACCGAGGTCAAGGAGTGGATCGAATTCGGACCCGAGCATGAGAGACTCAGCATAGCAGCTTACAGGGAGCAGGTTGAAGCCTACATCAGAAGCCTCATCGATGAGAATCCCATCATCCAGAAGATCCACACTGGAACCCCGGTCACGGAAGAGGAGATATCAGAACTCGCTGCAATCCTCGAGAATCAGGATAACAGGATCACAAAAGCAGACCTCATGCAGGCCTACGATCAGAAAGCAGCGAACTTCGAACAGCTCATGCGTCACATCCTCGGCCTTGAAACCCTCCAATCCTGGAGTGTGAAGGTGAACAGCGGCTTCGATGAGTTCATATCAGAGCATTCCACCCTCACATCACTTCAGATCCGCTTCCTTCATACATTGAGGAACTTCATCATCCAGACAGGCAGGCTCGAGAAGAAGGATCTCATCCAGGCCCCATTCACACGGCTACACCCCATGGGCATCAGGGGAGTCTTCGACAGGGAGCAGATAGAAGAGCTCATGACGCTTGCTGAAGTGCTGACGGCATGAGATCGCAGTCTGCTGTCTTGATAGGATGCACTGCCTTGACACACATCACTGACATCAATGTGATATGAACGCTTTGGATATTGGCATTCCAGTTAGAGACTCCTCAAGCAACCCAGGAGCTATTGCTGGTATTCAGGTCAATAACCAGGCTATCGTTGCACTTACAAAGATGTACCAGGGGCATAATGCAAGAGAGAGGTATCGCATTGGGCTTGACATATAGCCATATGGCGATATACTTCGGCACCATTGATGCCTAGTTATTTGGTGGTACTCATATCTGGGGGTAA
>JAOZQW010000045.1 GCA_029932015.1 Candidatus Fermentibacteraceae bacterium | reverse complement strand
ACTTGTACTGCTGAGACGTCCTGACCCCGATGAGTGCATGGATATACTCGATAGATGCGAGAGGATACGTATCAGGGCGGTCCAGACACGGGGGACGGCATTCTGCTACCCTTCAGACGAACTGTTCCTCATAGCAGGCCGGAAGCTGCCTGATCCCTCATTTTATGAAGAATGCACACTGCATGCCAACGGAATTGGTCTTCTTTCCGATCTCCTCTCATTCGATCCCTCCGGGCTGCACGGCAAGGGGATCATATGCACCGGCGTGCTGGCAGCACCTTTTCTGAGAAGTATCCTGCAGGGAACCTCATACAGGGTAATTGAGGTGGAGAATCGCTTTTTTGGTTCTGAGGTGGGGGTGTCCGGTCTCCTCTCCGGGGCTGATATTGTACACAGCATTCAGATGACTGATGTAAAACCTGGGGGCGGTCCGATAATTCTACCAGGTGTCATGTTCAGTCATGAAGGTCTTACCCTGGATGATATGACGCTCGTTGAGCTTTCTGATCTCCTTGGTCGTCCTGTTGTCATCGCAGAATCATTGAAGGAGCTTGACTGAATAATGAATTTGTCAATACCCGTGGTATTCCTTGTCCTAAGCGCGATGCTTCTGATGATGGAACACAACAGAAGGAGACGTTCCGCTGATACCAGGCGCATAGAGAGCCTTGAGGCAAGACTGGAAGCGATGAAGCTGGAGCTTAACGGGCTGGAAAAACTGAAATCGGATATCCTCTCGAGAATCGGAGTATCTCTCAGGAAGCCACTTGAATCTGTTCGAACTACCGCAGCAGAACTGATTAGACCACTAGATGGAACTCCGCAGGTCAGAGATCAGCTCTCACTCCTTGCCCGTGAAATAGAGGAGATCGAGAACTTCCTCGAAGTCATCAGAGAGATCGCATATCTGGGCAAGATGGACAGATCGGGAGGGGCCCCCCTCATGACGGAGCCGGAGGCTGCCATCATTCTCTTTGACAGTCTGCTTCTCGAAACACTTGATGAGTGGAATGACCGCTTTTCCGACCGCGGAGTTTCTCTGGCGGTATCAATCGATGAGGATGTGAGAGTGCTGGGAAGCCGCCGGTATCTTAAACATGCCATTGAGAATATTCTCTCTGAGGTAAGCCGGCCTGCAATGACTGGCGGGTTGATCCACGTAGTGCTCTCTGTACAGGATGGGGCGGTGAGGCTATCCGCAGACTACACCGGTGAATATGCCCGCAGAGAGACACGCTCGGCTCTTGGAGTGGAACTTGCCCGTCAGATACTCAGTGCGCATGACGGCTGGCTCACTGGCGATCCGGAAGCAGGCAGGTATGCCGTTGAGCTTCCACTGGCGGACAACCCCGAGGAAGAATGATGATCTTCCCAGCTGACATTTTCAGAAAGTACGACATTCGCGGCATCTTTCCTGAACAGCTCACTGAGGATCTGGTTACTATGCTTGGCCGGATTCTAACAAGACTTGCGGATGGTCCAGTTGCTATTGGCAGGGATTGCAGACCCTCTGGTGCTCTTCTTCAGAAGTGGCTTACTTCTGGATGTCGTTCTGAGGGTGGACTCGTCATCGACCTGGGTGTACAGACTACTCCCATGACATATTTTGCTGCCAATACTCATTCACCCGGCGTAACCGTGATGATAACAGGCAGTCATAACCCCTCCGAATACAATGGTTTCAAGATCATGAAGGGTCTGGACACCGTGTTTGGAGATGATATACAGGCCATCAGGGAGACTATGGAGGAAATAGCCGGACATCCAGAGAAGTATCCGGCATCGGAATTATCTCCTGAACCGGTGAGTCTCTCCATTCGAACTCAATACATCGAAAGGCTTGTCTCTGAGTTCTGCTTCGACAGATCGCTCAAGGTAGTAGTCGATGGAGGCAATGGAACCGGGGGAGAGCTAGCATGCGAAGTCCTGGAAGCCCTCGGCTGCAGGATAGTTCCGCTCTACTGCGAGATGGATGGCACGTTTCCTAATCATCATCCTGATCCCACTGTCGAGTCCAATCTGACTGACCTCAGAGAAATGGTCCTTAAGGAGAAGGCTGATGTTGGCATTGCCTACGATGGTGATGCAGACAGACTTGGGGTTCTTGACGCAGATGGTTCTGTCATCTGGGGTGACAGGATCCTGATATTGCTTGCCAGGAGCCTTCTGCAGAAGAATCCAGGCGCAACGATCATCTCAGAGGTTAAGGCTTCCCGCCTCTTTTTCGACGAGGTGGCAGCAGCTGGCGGGAGGGCGGTAATGGCACCTACGGGACATTCTCTTATCAAGAGAGCCATGACCGCTGAGAACGCTCTTCTGGCAGGTGAGATGAGTGGTCATGTGTTTTTCCGAGACAGGTACTACGGCTTCGATGATGCGCTGTACGCCACACTGAGACTACTTGAGGTGCTTGCTTCATCACACGCTACAATCGGTGAGCTTCTCTCCGACCTCCCCGCTGTATTCTCAACACCGGAACTGAGAGAGGACTGTCCTGATGTAATCAAGTTCTCCGTAGTAGACGAAGTAGTGCGGATGCTGAAAAAGGAGGGGCGCACTGTAGATACTCTCGATGGCGCCAGGATAGAATTTCCTGATGGTTGGGGTCTGGTCAGGGCTTCCAACACGCAGCCCGTTCTGGTCCTGAGGTTCGAAGCTGGAACAAAAGAGGCACTTCGTAAGTATGAAAGCTATGTGAGGAGTCTTATCAATACAGCTGGAAGGACACTTGAAGATGCCACGCAGACTGATTGAGGATCTCGAACGCAGAATAGCATCCGTAAAACCGGATCTCGACTTGCTGGAGGAAAGGTTCTCCAGTGTTGTAGTCGGGCAGGATGATTTCAGGATAGGTCTCACCACTGCTCTTCTGTGTAGCGGCCACGTGCTTATAGAGGGAGTGCCAGGACTCGCCAAAACACTGGCCGCTAGGACTCTCGCCAGATGTGTCGAGACTTCTTTCTCCAGATTGCAGTTCACTCCGGATCTGCTCCCGACCGATCTCACGGGGACTATGGTATTTCAACCTGAGACCAGTACTTTTATCGCGAGGAAGGGACCTGTTTTCGCACAGTTCATACTCGCAGACGAGATAAACCGTGCACCGGCTAAAGTGCAGAGCGCACTGCTGGAAGCGATGCAGGAGAGGCAGGTTACTTTCGGGGGGGAGACACACAGGCTTCCTGAGCCCTTCTTCGTTATGGCAACACAGAATCCGATTGAGCAGGAGGGAACATATCCTCTTCCAGAGGCCCAGGTTGACAGATTTCTCCTCAAACTGAAGATCGACTACCCCACGGCGGAAGAGGAAATGGAGATTCTCAGGCGTGTTGGGGGCGGGTCGATGCCTTCGATAAGCGCGGTCATGACTCCGGAGCGTGTTCTGGAGCTACAACGCCTTTCATCGGAGGTCGTAGTTGAGGATGCTGTCATGAATTACATGGTCCGTCTCGTCTCTGCGACGAGGAATCCAAGACAATCGGGACTTAAGGATCTGGAAGATCTCATCAGTGTCGGAGCCAGTCCAAGAGGCACACTTGCTCTCCTTGCAGCTTCCAGAGCCAGGGCGCTTATCTACGGTCAGCCTTTCGTTACCCCTTCCCTCGTTAAAGAGGTTGGACATGATGTGCTGCGGCACAGGATAATTCGCTCTTTCGAAGCGGAAGCGGAGGAGGTCGGAGTAGAGGAGATAATCGACAGGATCCTTGACAGGATCCCGGTCAAGTAGGCCTCGGTCTTCCCATGGAAAATGTTCATTCGCTATTCAGACGGGTCAGGCGCATCGAGATCCGCACACGCAGGCTTGTTGCCCAGCTGGTCGGAGGTGATTACCGGTCTATCTTCCGCGGCCAGGGAATGGAGTTCACCGATCTGCGCCCTTATACAGAGGGTGATGATCCAAGACTGATCGACTGGAATGTCTTCGCAAGGACCAGATCACCCTTCGTAAAGGTATTCACCGAGGAAAGAGAACTGCTCGTTCTCCTCATGGTCGATCTCTCCGGAAGCCTGAGGTTCGGCTCCCTGAACCTGACGAAAGCTGAGAGGACAGCTGAAGTTGCCGCTGTCATGGCTCTCGCAGCTGCCGGGAGCAATGACAGGGTAGGCATGCTAACTTTCTCAGACAGGGTGCATGATTATCATCCTCCAGGCAAGGGACGGAAGCACGCACTGGGTCTTGTTCGGAAAATACTCGATCTTCCGGACAGCCAGTCCCCGGCAGATCTCGATAAAGCGCTGCGATTCGCCGGAAGGACACTCAAGAGGAGAGCGCTTGTATTCATAATCAGTGATTTTCGCTTCCCTTCAGGCAGCAGCCTTCTGAACGCTGCCGTGCGGAAGCATGATGTGGTCGGCATACATATCTTTGATCCAAGAGAACTCATTCTGCCTCCCATAGGGAAGATCAGGTTTCGTGATCCGGAAACAGGCTCGGAGCGCATCGTTGACACGAGCAGCAGACGCTGGCGGAAATCCTTCGCTGCAGAGGTCAGGAAGCAGCAGGAGCAGCGGAACGAGCTCTGCCACAGTGCCGGACTGGATCTCGTGAGCATCTCAACATCGGACGATCTCGTTCTACCCCTGAGGAAATTCTTCGAACTCAGGAAGAGACGGAGGCGTCGCTGATGTTTCTGGCTCTTCTCCTCATTCTCCTGCAAGGACAGCCTGCAGCGATCATCGCTGAGCTGGGTATGCCTCTCACCATTGAGTACCCCATTCCCCCGGGCTGGGAGACTGAACCGATCGAGGAACCAGGTGTATTCTGGAATCTTCTCGGTCAGGATGAAGGACGGATCACCCTGATCCCGCTCTGTCTGGACACTCTGCCTCTGCCTGTAATCATCGCTTACCGCGATACGCTTGTGATGGAGGTGCAGCCTCCAGCAGTAATCGTCAGCAGGACGATGCCGGATTCCACATATGCGCTCAAACCCTTCCCAGCTCCGCTGACGGTTGACATCCCAGCCGGTTTCGCCGGAGACCACCTGCATATGCATAAATTCTGGCTCGAGTGGGGACCACCCCCTGGACCACGATGGATTCTCCCGGTCTCACTGCTGTCTGCAGCTGTTCTCATAATCACAATGATCCTCCTTTACATTAGACGCCGCAGAAACAGGGATGCCGCTTCCAGAGATGATATCAGCGCACTGAAGAGCGGAATATCGCCAGAGGAAGAGGCCATGGCCCTTCTGAATATTCCAGCATTTGCTGAAGGTGACTGGCTGGATTACTACAGGGAAGTCGACAGGCTTCTGAGGGCCACTGTATCTGTCCGATTCAACATCTCGAACCCGGCACTGACCTGGCATCAGCTCCAGAGAAGGATGGCCGCTGAGAAGGGGGGGAGCGAGTTTTCAGAGACCTCAGATGATCTTACAAGGGAGATCACGCTCCAGAGGTATGCGAACTGGGGAGGCTCTCGAGAGAGAGCAAGGAAGTACACTTTGATGCTTGCTTCCATTAGAAGGGAGTGGCACAGGTGAACAGGATGGAACTGTTTTCAGTTCTCCTCGGATTCCCTGCGGCAGTACTGCTGACCTGGCTGCTTTCACGAAAGCGGATCAGAAGAGCACAGACGTATACAGGCCCCTTCGAATTCGCATCAAGAGAGGTATCCGGTGGGGGAGGGAGACTGACTTCCCTGCTCATGTGGTTTTCAATTGCACTGCTTTTCATCGCCCTGGCGCGGCCCCAGCACGGATTTGAGCGGCTTCCCGAAGCCGGTGAGGGACTTGATATCGTGATCACACTGGATGTCTCTGGAAGTATGCTGCAGGATGATTACTATCCCGATCGCCTCCAGGCAGCAAAAGAGGCTGCCATGATATTCATCGAGGGTAGACCCAATGACAGGATCGGTCTTGTCATTTATGCCGCTGAACCAAGAACAGTCTGCCCGCCGACATTTGATCATGAGACCCTTGGCAGATTCATCCGGGATGCGGAGCGGGGAGGTCTCACTGAGGGAACTGCAATTGGATCCGGTCTCGCTGTCGCAGCCAGAGGTTTTGAGTTCTCAAGGACTGCAAGGAGGGTCATTGTACTCATCTCAGATGGGGAGGATACATCTGGACTTGTTGATCCTGTAACAGTCGCCGAAGCGGTCAATGTGCTTCATGGTGACAGTTTGAGGGTATACACCATCGCAATAGGAACATCCTCATCAGTGACTGGCTGGGGCGTGGATAGAGAGACCTTGTCAAATATCGCTGTGATCAATGGGGGAAGACTCTTCAATGTCGAATCCGGCCAGGAGCTCAATCAGGTGTATGCCGCTATTGACTCTCTCGAGAGATCGGCCCTTCCAGCGGACGGCCTCTTCATCTACAGAGATTCCTATTTCTCATATCTCGTCTGGGGACTTGTACTTCTTGCACTTTCCCTGCTGTTGAAATGGCGGATATTCAAGGTGGTGGGAGACTGATGGTATTCGAGAGACCATTTCTCCTTCTCCTGCTGCTCATCGTGCCGCTTCACTGGTGGCTCAGATCCAGGTGGCGTGAGATGGAAATGAAGAGTCTTCGGACATTCGTCCGTCCGGTCCTCTGGGATAGGGTCAATATCCAGCCGCCACCTGCCAGGATCATCTCCAGAACCCTCTGGACTGCCGGACTGACCCTCGCTGTCATTGCCCTGGCTGGTCCAGCCTGGGGCAGGACCGGTGCGGTTATTTCAACCGGTGGACGTAATCTTGTGATCGCACTCGATGTCTCACGCTCAATGGCTTCTCACGATGAGATGCCTTCGAGGTTATCGAGAGCCTCAACAGAGATACGCAGACTGGCAGCGGAGCTGGATGATGTCAGGATAGCGCTCGTAATATTCTCGGGAAGTCCCAGACTGGCAGTACCGATAACCCTGGACAGGGAGTTTCTTTCGAGTCACCTTCCGGAAAATCCCTGGGACGTTACGGATGTCGTTCCTGGCACAAAACTTGAGGACCTGACCGCAGTTATGGTATCAGCTCTTCCTGAGATGGATCTTGAAGCAAGACTGGGAGTCATTTTCAGCGACGGTGGATTCCACGATTATTCCGTTGCGAGTGCAGCAGAAGTAGCCTTGATAAAAAATATGAGACTTGTAACTATCGGTATTGGTGGTCCTCTGGAAGTTCCAGTCCCGACCATGCAGGGCGGAGTCCTGCTGGATGGGCGTGATACTGTTCGAACGTCACTCGATGAGAGCACACTTATCGAGCTGGCCGAAGCAACAGGAGGTGCCTACATGAGCCTGGACGGCACCGGGGACATCGCTGGGGTGATACGATCCTATCTTGATCATTTAAGCAAAGAGAATTCCGAGTTGGCTGCCGGTGGATCTACATCCGCCAGAAGGTTCCAGCTGTTCCTGGGTGCTGCTCTAATTCTCTTCTGCACCGCCGTGATACTGGAGAGGCGTGGAATATGACGCTTCTTCTTCTCCTGATCCTCCTGCCGGCGCAGTCATCTCCGGTTCTTCCCCCGCTGGATCTCTCACTCCTGGCCGCTGAACTTTTCAGTGCAGGAGAATATCTCCAGGCTGCGGCCGCCCTGGGAGAACTTGCAGAGAGAATGCCGGATGATGGACGTATTGCATACAATCTGGCAGCAGCACTGTTCGCAGCTGATTCAGCTGAGATCGCCAGTACAGTTCTCACCAATCCCCTTTCCGATATAGGTCCTGACACTCTTCAGGCGGCTCGTTCCGTGGCTGCTCTTGGAGCTTCTATTGATGCAGAGGATTACAGCGGTGTAGAGGATGCTGTAAGGGTTCTTGCCGGTGGCATATCTGACGGTATCTCGATTGATTGCGAGAGAACTGCCTTGGAAGCGGGACTCAACTGGCTCGATATGCATGATCCACCAGAAGACGAGCAGGATCAGCAGAACGAACAGGACCAGCAGGATGAACAGGATCAGCAGAACGAACAGGACCAGCAGGATGAACAGGACCAGCAGGACGAACAGGACCAGCAGGACCAGCAGGACCAGCAGGACGAACAGGACCAGCAGGACGAACAGGATAATACTCCTCAACCTCCCCCGTCAGTCGATGAACTGACTCCAGAGCAGGCGCAGGCGATCCTGGATCTTGTTGATGATGTTCAGCCGGAGGATTCAAGTGGTGCGAAGGAGTACGCCCCGGGGGGTGCACCGATATGGTAACCGTTCTGGGGATGATCTTTGCACTTGTCTCTGCTGTTCCGCAGGCCAGTGTATCCTGTCCCGAGCATGTAGCTGTTGGTGAGATATTCAATGTCGAACTGATGTTAAGCGGTACCGATGTCAGATCTGCCTCATGCGTGCCCTCATTCTCAAGCGGCCTTCAGTACTTCGGAAGCAGCACGGCTCAATCCTTCAGCAGTATCACCACACCACAGGGAACTGCAATATCCTCGGAAGTAGTGATCACCCTATCCTTCATTGCTGTCTCTCCGGGAGAATTCGAGATTGGTCCGTTCTCAGTGACCTCCGCAGGGATGGGTCTGCTTGAACTGCCATCTCTTAACGTGACAGCGAGTGGTGCTGTGCTTCAGTCCCGTTTCGATCCTGCAGTAGGAGGGGGGAGACCACTCGGTCGAGCAAGAGAGGGAGATCTGATCTGGATCGAGGCAGTAATGGCTGATCCAGAGGAGCATATCTATCCCGGATCAAAATTCTATGTAGATTATTATGCCTGTACGGAGAGCAGAAGTGTCCAGCGGATCCAAACGAGTATTGCAGGATCTGAGTTCGCTGCTTCGCGACTGGTTGATTCACCACCTCAGCTGGAATGGAGGAAGTACTCCGGGAATATCATGCGCTCGCTCATTCTACGGTTGGAGGTGACACCGGCGTTTGCATGTACACTCAGCCTTCCAGTAGTGAGCGGTATTGCCTCTATCCGTTCTGGGCTCCATGAGGCTGACTACAATATGACCCCATCTGACGGTTGGATCCCGATCTATCCTTTTCCAGACTTCGGGATGCCGGACAATTTTGCAGGAGTTGCTGACAGTATCAGCTTCACCCTCACTGAAAATACCCGCGGATACAGCCAGACAGGGGAGAGGAGTCTTCTCCTGAGGGCCTTTGGTCCCGGTGCGCTATCACTGGTCAACCCACCGGCGATCACCTTATCCGGTCCAGGTATAATTGAGCAGGGCATACGGATGGAATCAGGAGAGACAGTTGAATGGCAGCTGCTGATAGCGCCTTCTGATTCTGGTATCGTAGTGCTGGGTCCTGACAGTGTTGCCTGGTTCGACCGCGAAATGCTTGCCTATCGGCAGTCTTTCATCCCTGAATACCGACTCCATCTAAGACAGCCCTCCGCTGTTCAGTGCGACCCTGTACTTCCTGAGACAGGATCCACCGCTTCGGTCGTCGTTCCAATACTGAGTGCCTTCGGACTTCTTTGTGTTGTGATATTCATGCTGATGAAGAAGAAATCTCAGCGGACACTTATCCGCTCTATTGAAGAGGCCGCCGATGCTGAAGAACTTCTCACGATTCTGGAGAAGGAACTTTCTCGGATGCTTGTCGGATCAAGTTCCTATATGGGATCGGAGGAACTTGCCGAAGCCATGGATGACAGGGCAGTGGACAGGATACTCTCAAGAAGAATTCTTCGTCTCTGGAAAAACATCGAGATGAGCCTTTCCGGCAGGGGAGCTTCCGTTGACCAGCTCGAACTGATTCGGAGGAATACAATGGAGCTGCTCGAGACCCTCTCGACAGAGCTCGAGCAAACAACTCCAGACTGACAGCCGGGGTACCATCCGAAGGCTCCCATCCTATATTCAGGGACCGGTCATGTGAACCGGGTCACAGATATTTGCAGACTAATAACAGTTACCACGGGGGAGAGCATGCTGGCGAACTACATCGCTGTCGGGGCATACGCTGTTCTGGTTATTGTGATCGGAGTGGTCGGTCTTAAAAGAACCAGATCTTTCGATGATTTCCTGCTTGGCGGGGGCAAGGTTGGTCCATGGATGACCGCCTTTTCCTACGGAACTGCATATTTCAGCGCAGTTCTTTTTATTGGTTTTGCCGGTAAACTGGGTTGGAATTTCGGAATGTCATCCCTCTGGATCGCAGTTGGCAACAGCATCCTGGGTGTCCTTGGGGTCTGGCTCCTGCTCGGAAGCAGGATCCGTGAGGCTACCCACAGGCTGAATGTAAAGACTATCCCAGAGTACCTCGATGCAAGGTATGATAGCTCATTCCTGAAAGGCTACGCAGCTGTAGCTATCTTCGTTTTCCTCATTCCATATACTGCCGCAGTATTCATGGGGCTTAGCTATCTGTTCGAAACATCCTTTAATCTGCCTTACACCTGGGTACTTCTCTTCATGGGTGTATTTACCGGTATCTACATGGTCATGGGCGGCTACAAGTCCATGGCAATGATAGATGTTGTATTCGGTATGATAATGACTGTCGGTGTGATAGTTCTCCTCTGGTTCACGATCAGCAAGGGTGGCGGTATTCCGAACATCCTCTCCGGACTGAGGAATATTGAACCGAAACTTGCCGGTCCCATTGGGCCTCCCGGTATTGTGCCCCTGCTGTCACTGATCTTCCTGACATCTGTGGCCCCATTCGCCATGCCGCAGCTTCTGATGAAGTTCTATGCGATCCGTGACAGAAAAGCTGTTCGGATCGGAACCATAGCTTCTACTGTGTTTGCACTCCTCGTAACGGCTACGGCTTACTTCACGGGTGCCACGACCCGCCTCTTTCTGACTCCCTCTAACGCTCCGCAGGCTTTCACGGCGGCAGGTGGCCCCAATTACGACAGCCTCATGCCGGAGCTTCTGACGACAGTGATCCCGGGAGCGCTCAGCGTTGTGATACTTCTTCTCGTTCTCTCCGCCTCAATGTCGACACTTGCATCACTTGTACTTGTATCAAGTTCGACCCTAACCAAGGATTTCTACCATGGTTTCATTAATAAGAACGCTACTGACGGGAGACTGACAAGTCTCGGAAGACTCTCGAGTGCTTTCTTCATTCTTCTCTCAATGGTTCTTGCATGGCAGAAACCAGCGGTTATCGTGACCATTCTCTCAGTATCATGGGGAGCGATGGCATCCGTCTTCCTCGGACCATTCCTCTGGGGGATACTCTCCTCACATACCAAGGGAACCTGGGCAACTGCCGCTTCGATACTGGGGCTCGGGACCTGTATAGCCTTCTTCTTCATCTGGGGACCCTCGAAGGTACCACAGGCTGCATCATTGGGCATGCTTGTCTCACTGGGTGTACCGGCAATTGGACAGATATCCGCACGGATGCATAAGAAGACCGCCTGATCAATGCCGTAACCTGCCGATATGAGTAGTCTGATGCACCTATTCGTGGGGATTCGGGCAGATTCCGGGGTTGCATACGCATTGAGAGGGGTTATCTTCAACTTCT
>JAOZQW010000044.1 GCA_029932015.1 Candidatus Fermentibacteraceae bacterium | reverse complement strand
TCAAGGAAATCACCGGTGCTGATCCCCATCTGCTCAAGAAGCGGTTTGACGTACTTCTTGACCAGCTCCGGTTGGAATTCCTCGTTTCCAGCAGGTACCGGGGTGTGCGTCGTGAAGACATCACCGGCCGAAACGAGCTCCCTGGCCTCAGGGAAGGTGAGTCCGGCGACCATGAGCTGTCTTATCCTCTCCAGTATCAGGAAAGCCGAGTGTCCTTCGTTGATGTGCCTGACCGAAGGCGTCAGCCCCATTGCATCCAGGGCCCTGAGACCCCCGACACCGAGAACGATCTCCTGACGGATCCTATCCTCCCTGTCCCCCCCATACAGCTGCCCGGTTATGCCCCTGACCGATGGATCGTTCTCAGGGATATTCGTATCGAGCAGATAGAGTGCCGTTCGGCCCACTTCAACTTTCCAGACAGCCGCTCGAATGTTGGTCCGTCCCATTGGGAATTCAACAGCTACCTGTGATCCATCCTCAGCCAGGACCGGATTCACCGGCATGTTCGAGTAGTCATTGACGAAGTATCTCTCCCTCTGCCAGCCGTCGCCATCCAGATACTGACTGAAATAGCCCTGGCTGTAGAGGAGGGAAACGCCGACCATCGGGAGACCCAGCTCACTGGCGCTCTTGAGTGTGTCCCCGGCGAGGACACCGAGACCGCCGGAGTAGATGGGTATGCTTTCATGAAGACCGAATTCCGCCGAGAAAGTAGCGATAAGCATGTTATCCAGGGAGACATCCTGCCCCTGCTTCAGTTCATCGAACCATGTCTTACGTCGGAGGTAGTTATCGAGTCTCTCCGCCGTCTTTTCCAGATGCGAAAGGTATACTACGTCAGAGGCAAGCTCTTCGAGCCGGTCCTGTCCGACTTTGCCCAGGAGCCTGACCGGATTGTGATAGCTGGTCTCCCAGAGATCCGGGTCTATCCACCTGAACAGTTCCACTGCCTGCGGATTCCACGTCCACCAGGTGTTGTATGCAATCATCTTGAGGGGGGAGAGCGGATCCGGTATTCTGGGCACGACCCTGAATGTTCTGGTCTTCACCTGCAGCACCCTTTCTTCTATTATCAGCCTTACAAGCTCCGGTTAGACCGGAATCTCGGGAACCATCTTCGAAACAACGTAATATATTCGGTATAACGGATGTCTGGAGAAGGGGGACCTTGAGCACTTTTAGATCAATGCTGCTTATCGTGCTGCTGATGACGGTATTCACGGCGGATGCGGGTGTATTCACCGAACATCTGGAGCTTTCTCCTGAGGATGTTGCCATCATACAGAACGGTTCGTGGTCCTCTGTGACCCTCAATGGTGCTGAACCCAGGGGGGAGCCGGGAACTCCCTTGCTCCCTGCGATCCCAGTTGTGTTTGTGCTTCCTTCCGGTGCGGAAGAGGTCGAGTTCACCGTTGATCTCACGATTCCAACTTCGATCCGGGCCAGCGGTGCCAGGGTAGTGCCATCTGTCCCGCCGCAGCCATTCTCCGACATGACCGCTCCTCGTGAACCGGTCCCTGACGAGCAGATCTACAGATCAGACACTCCATGGCCATCAGATCCGATCCTGAGTGTTCACACCGGCACACTCGCCGGATTCAGGATTGCCTCCTGTCTCGTACAGCCGTGGCTTTACAGACCCCAGTCTGGAGAGCTGCTCTTATATACAGACGTCGCGGTCACCGCCACGTGGATAGATGGTCCTGGGATGACGCTCACAGGGCGTCAGATGGAGGTGGCGGAATGGAGGGCAGAGCGGCTCTCGACCGGCTCCCTGTTCGCAGCCGGAGGGCAGCCCTTTTCGGATGCACCTGATATTGGTGACTCAGAGTATCTCATTGTATGTGATTCGGCGTATGTTGATATCCTTCGACCTCTTGCCGAGCTTCACGAAAGAAGCGGTTTGACCGTTGAGACCTCCACTGTACAGGACATCATTGCTTCAACTGGCGGAAGGGATGATGCAGAGCGCATCAGATATTTCATCCGTGATCGCTTCGAGAACTCTGGAACGATCTTCGTTCTTCTCGCCGGCGACGAGACCCTGGTGCCTGTCAGGCTTATCGAACTCTACTGTGAGGGCTATGCGGATTACGCTCCAGTTGACATGTACTTTGCCGACCTTGATGGAACCTGGGACAGGAACGGTGACGGGAATTTTGGTCAGCCCGATGATACACTGGATCTCTATGCGGACGTCCTCCTCGGGAGGGCTCTCTTTGCTACTGAAGAAGAGGCGGAACTCTTCGTACATAAGAACCTGACATATCAGGAAACCCCCCCAGCGGGCAGCTGGTCATCCCATGCAATGCTATGCGGGTCGGTTCTTTTCGAGGAGCAGGGATACACCGCTGCAAAGGGATGCGATTCCATCGCAGCGGCAATGCCTATGTCCTGGAACGTCACAAAGGCTTACGAGGTGCTTGGAGGGGACGGATTCGACACACACATTCCCATCATCAGTTCCGGCACGGGCTGGAATCATTATGCAGGCCATGGGAATGATCGAGGCATCTGGTGGCAATCAGCCCCTCTCGGGATGATGTCGAACTGGATAGCCGAGGATCTGGAGAACGGTGAGCGAACCGGTATCCATACCAGCATAGCATGTCATCCGGCCGAGTATATGGGACAGGTATGCTGCGCCGAAGCTCTACTCAATCATTCCGATGGAGGAGCTGTCTCTGTTCTCTTTAACACAAGCTATGGGTGGGAAGGTTTCTGGCCTTCTCTTGGACCGAGTGAGTGGATGTGCATCGATCTGGCTAGGCAGGTCTTCAGGGAGCATGCTTCGACTCTTGGGCTCGCATTCGCAGTGGCCAAGGATCTCAGGATCCCATACCTGCATGGGGGGTATGACCGCACTTTCCAGAGCCTCCTCTCCTGGACCGCCTTTACTGATCCTGCCCTTGAAGTTCTTGCTGTCCCGAATATCAATCCCATCCCTCCGAGGAAACTCACGATCGGGTTCCCATATCCGAATCCGGCGACGCGGGATGCACCCGTCTCTTTCTTTGTTGATTTCCATGGAGGACTTCCTGCAACTGTTTCAGCTCATGATATGGCTGGCAGGCTCCTCTGGAGTACCGAGGTGGCCCAGCCACAGCGCGTATCCTGGTCAGGCACCAGTCCGGATATGGAACGGCTTCCAGCAGGGGTCTACATCATCACGGCCCGAAGGGGCGATTACACCGTCAGCAGGCTTGTTACCATCCTCAACTGAGCTTTCGTCAGACGCCTTCGGAATAATCCATCAATAGAACCTGTATCAGGACCGAAGCGGATGTGAAACGGTTTCGGCAACAGGAAGGATATGGAAATGAAGAAGGCAATGATACTGCTCATTTTGCTCATGAGCGTCACGGTCCTGGCGGATCGCACCGGGGAAGAAGGCTCCACCGGACGCATGCAGGTTCTGGGCGAGGAGGGCGTAGTAGGCGAGCTGCCTCTGGAGCACACCTCTGTGGACATCCAGGTAAGCGGTACCCTTCAGAGGGCAACTGTTCGACAGGTCTACGGCAATCCTTATGATGAGGTTATCCAGGCAGTCTACACCTTCCCGCTCCCCCAGAGCGGCGCTGTGGACCATATGGACATGTGGATCGGTGACCGCCTAGTCCGGGGGAAGATCCATGAGCGCGATCTGGCCAGGCAGATATACGAACAGGCGATCAGTGCCGGGCAGACAGCCAGTCTCCTCGAACAGGAGAGACCCAACATCTTTACTCAGACGGTGGGCAACATTCTTCCCGGGGACAGTATCGTCATCGAGATCAGCTATGTTGCTCCGGTGGAGTACGACGACGGCCGGTATGAGCTGGTCTTCCCCATGGTCGTCGGCCCCAGGTTCGTTCCACCAGGTGAGCATATCAGGGAGATATTCGGCGGGACCCCCGTTTCCACCTCCGTCGAGGATGCACATCTCATCACGCCGCCTGTAGTCCCGGAGGGTATGCGCACCGGATACGACATTGAAGTCGCTGTCACACTCAATGCCGGTGTTCCGCTTCAGGATTTCGAGGTCCTCAATCATGAGATGGATGTCGACATACATTTCGATGGCACCGTGACTATCTCACTCAAGCGCGAGGATGAGATACCCAACCGTGATTTCGTACTGAGGTTCACCACAGCTTCCGACCGCATCCAAAGCGGCGTCATAGCACATAACGGCGATCTTGGTGGTCACTTCATGATGATACTGCAGCCCGATGCAGATGTGCCGGCGGATGAGATCACTCCGAAAGAGATGTTCTTCGTCGTCGACTGCTCAGGTTCCATGGGCGGTCAGCCTATGGAGGTGGCCAAGGAGACGGTCAGGCAGTTCGTATCAGGCATGAACCCAAACGATACTTTCCAGATAATGCGCTTCAGTGAGACTGCAAGCAGCATGTCCCGATCACCGCTCTCCAACACCAGAGACAATATCCAAACAGGGATTGACTACATCAACGCGATGAGCGGTACAGGCGGGACGATGATGATAGAAGGTGTCAGGGCGGCCATCGGCTATCGCGAAGATCCCGAGCGGATGCGTTTCGTGATCTTTCTTACCGATGGATTCATTGGAAACGAGGGTGAGATTCTCGGTGAACTGCAGAGCACGATGGCTGAGAACACCAGACTCTTCAGCATCGGCGTTGGCAGCAGCCCCAACCGGTACCTCATTGAGGGACTCGCCGAAGAGGGCAGAGGCCATGCCTATTACGTAGGCCTCAACGAGGAACCTGCCGAGGCTGTCGCCGCAGTCTACGAGAAGATCAACAATCCGTATCTGGTCGGTATCAACATCGACTGGGGCGGCCTTGAAGTGCACGATGTTTACCCCGAGAGACTCCCCGACCTGTTCGCGGGTGGGCCACTGGTGATCGTCGGGCAGTACGACGGCTCCGGAACGGAAACCGTGCGGATCTCAGGTGTAGTCGCAGGGCAGAGATGGAATCAGGAACTCCACGTTGTTCTTCCCTCTGAGGAGGAGGCCAACGACGTCATCGCCACACTATGGGCCCGCAAGAAGATCCATGAACTGAATCGTCAGATGTACAATGAGTGGGGCTACTTGGAGGCGAACCAGAGTATCGTCGACGAGATAACCGACACGGCCCTCGATTATCAGATAATGAGTGAATACACTTCATTTGTCGCTGTCTCTGAAGAGGTCCGGACCGATCCGGACGGCAACCCCATAACGGTACAGATCCCGGTGAACATGCCGGATGGCGTCTCCTACGAGGGAGTATTTGGTACTGATGGTGAGACCGGAGCTCATATGAGTCAGGTTGCTTCAATGAATCGCTGCGTCGCTGCTGCTCCATCCAGCGTTTCCGGACTTGTTGGATATGGCGGCGGTGCCAGCGGTGCTGTTTTCGAGGCAGAGGAATGCTCAGACGAGATGATCGATGGAGACTATTACGGCAGCTACACAGAGACAGCCTGGTTCGGTGATGTGAACCTGGTCTCCGCCTCACCCACACTCGGTCTGCTCCCATCAGAAGTAAGAAGCGCCGTACGTGGAATGCTGGGTGAGATGACCGAAGTCTACCAGGCATATCTCGACGAGATCGAGAACGCGGATGAATGGCCGACGAAGACGGTGATCTTCGCAGTATCCATCAGCGCATCCGGAGAAGTTACGAATGTAACTGTGCCGGGTAACGGTCTCAGCGATGAACTCGACGAGGCCATCTCGGATGTACTCGAAGGTCTGAGCCTTCCAGCACCTCCAGACGGAGCCGGGACAATAATGGTACAGCTCAGTTTCGAGAAGACCTGGTAGGACCAGGCGCCAGGAGGGAGGGGCGGGACTTCGGTCCCGCCCCTTCTCAATACAGCTCAAATCCGGCTTTCATTACCCGGAAAGTCATCAGATCATCCGATCTGGTGAAATGCTATTGACAAGATTAGACGACCGGTCTATTATTTTTCTCACTAATTAAGCAATTAAGGCGAATCCGGCCATTGAGACTGGACGGAAGAATGAAAGGAATGGATCAATGATCAGGACCATTGCTCTTCTGATAACAATTGCGGCGGCATCCTTCGGATGGACAGCAGAGGATGGTAATCCCGGATCAGCAAACGAGGAGTTCAGGTATCCGAAGAGCGAAGATGTCATTGTGACTATAATCGACAGCTTTTCTGTTCCTACCGCTCAGCAGATCCTTGGCCTGGATTACCAGGAAGACGACCCATACATCGTCATAATGGACAACACTGCAAACCTTATTCGGGGGATCGTACCGAATACAGGATCCGAGGTCTGGACAATGGCTTCACCCGGAAACGGCAACTTCAGCATGTGCCAGACCGGCGCGCCGGATTACACATGGTATGCCAACAGCTGGAATACATCGGATATCTACAGGTGGGAGCCCGATTCGCGTGGGTGGACCGTCGCGTTCCCTAATCCGGCGCAGACACTCGGCAGAGGACTTGCCTTCGACACCGAGAGTGGCTGTATATGGGAAGCCGATCATGCATATGGATTGCACAGAATTGATGAGTCCGGCAACTCCACCCTCTATCAGCCCTCGTGGCTGCTCGGGGCGATCAGTGGTGTCTCCCTCTTCCCGTATGGAGATGATCTCGGAATAGTGATCGCCTATTACGATTTCTACTATTTCCACTTCTTTTCGTTCGACGGAGCATCATTGGATTACATCGGTGAAGCCAGTGCATATGTCTACAATTTCACCGATTCCTACGGGATCACCTACAATCCTGTCACAGACACTTTCTACTGGAGCCATGAGATATACCCTTCGGACCGAAGGATCGCTGAACTCGATTACGAATTCACTACTCCGAGTTCATTGACACCATGCACGTGGGCAGACATAAAGACGGCCTTTTAGGAGGGCACAAGACTTACCGGTAGTGATGGGGACATCCTGTCGTCAGGCGACACTACCGCTGTCACGCTTCTGGACCGTATCCCTCTCTGAATCGGCGTACCCTGGCGGGGTTGCCTACAACAACTGCTCCTGGAGGAACATCCTTTGTTACCACGGCACCGGCGCCGATAACAGCTCCACGACCTATCCGCACCGGCAGAATCGTTGCATTTGAGCCGATACTGACATCGTCCTCGATGACCGTTCCCTTCCAGTCGGCAGGATCGGGCTGAGGCGGGTAGAGGTCGTTAATGAACATCACACCGTGAGCTATGAAGCAGTCGCTGCCTATCTCGACCATCTCGCAGACGAAGGAGTGACTCTGGATTCTTGTGCGGTCTCCGATGATGACGCCAGCCTGGATCTCGGTGAAACAGCCTATCATGCAGTCCCGGCCAATAGTACACCCGTACATGTTCACGAAATTCCATATCCTGGTGCCATCACCTATCTCACAGTCATTAACCAGCTGATGACTATTCGGCTCAAAACTCACTCCGCTCCCCTTTCCGTTGGAGACAAGCGTTCTCCCAATCATATTAGCTACCCCGAAGGAGGAGGAGCTTTGTCAGTACAAATCAGGAATTTCTGCATTATCGCTCATATTGATCATGGGAAATCCACCCTTGCAGACAGGCTGCTGCAGGCAACCGAAACGGTTTCCAAGAGGGAATTCCATAACCTCATGCTCGACACCATGGATATCGAGCGTGAGCGTGGGATAACGATAAAGAGCACAGCTGTCACAATGGACTACACATCGAAGGATGGGAAGCTCAACGAGCTCAATCTCATTGATACTCCAGGACATGTCGACTTTTCATATGAAGTCTCCAGGGCTCTGGCTTCCTGTGAGGGAGCCCTGCTTGTTATCGACGCCGCTCAGGGCGTGGAGGCCCAGACCCTGGCCAATCTCTACAAGGCCATGGAGCACGAACTGGTCATCATCCCTGTCATCAACAAAATTGATCTTCCATCGGCCAGCATCCTCGAAGTCATGGGAGAGATTGAGGATGAACTCGGACTCGAAGTCGATGACACGGTATGTGTCTCAGCAAAGACCGGCGAGGGAATCGATGAACTGCTGGAAGCGATCGTCGAGAAGATCCCTCCTCCGGAGGGGGATCCCGATCAGCCACTCCGCGCCATGGTCTTTGACAGTATTTACGACCCCTACCGCGGAGTTGTTGTCTACTTCAGGGTAGAGAGTGGAATACTCCGCAAAGGAGATGAAGTTCTCCTCATGTCCACAGGATGCCGGCACACGGTGGAGGAAGTCGGCAGATTCAGGATAAGCAGGGAACCGTGCAGATCACTTCGCGCCGGTGAAGTCGGCTACCTGATCGCGGGTATCAAATCAGTGGCTGATATCCGTTCAGGTGACACCATCACCCTGGCCGAGACTCCCGCTGAAAGTCCGTTGGATGGATACGAGGAAGCGAAGTCGGTGGTGTTTTCATCGATATTCCCTGTATCCAGTGAGGATTACGAAGATCTATCCTCCGGGCTTGAGCGCCTGAAGTTGAACGACGCTTCGCTCAAATTCGAAAAGGTCTCCTCTCCTGGGCTGGGTTTTGGTTTTCGATGCGGTTTCCTCGGGCTTCTTCATCTCGAAGTAGTCCAGGAGCGTCTTGAGAGGGAATTTGGTCTCTCACTTGTGCTTACTGCTCCCACCGTCCTCTATCATGTTGCTCTGAGCAATGGTGAGACTGTAAATGTTGACAATCCGATCCTCTATCCTGACCCTGCTTCGATCGATTTTGCTGAGGAGCCATTCATACATATCTCAATAATCATGCCGGATAAATACATAGGACCAGTCACTCAGTTGATTCTGGACCGCCGGGGTGATAACTACTCCAATACATATGTCGGCAGGAACAGGGTGGAGATCAAGGCAGATCTGCCTCTCGGTGAGGTTGTGTACGACTTCTATGACAAGCTCAAGTCAGTTACACAGGGCTATGGTTCCTTTGATTACGAGCCCTGCGGATACCGCCGAAGCGATCTGGTGAAAGTCGACATACTCGTTAATCATGAGCCAGTTGACGCACTTTCAATGCTCGTTCATCGGGACAGGGCGAGACCATGGGCCGTGGGTGCCTGTAAGAGCCTACGCGAGGAGATACCACGACAGCAGTTCAAGATACCTATCCAGGGAGCCATCGGAGGGCAGATAATTGCCAGGGAGACCATCACAGCTCTGCGGAAAGATGTTACAGCCAAATGCTACGGCGGGGACATCACGCGAAAGAGGAAACTGCTCGATAAGCAGAAAGAGGGAAAGAAGCGGATGAAGATGGTCGGTCAGGTCGCCATCCCGCAGAAGGCCTTCCTCGCCGTTCTTCGCAGGGAGGATTAGTCTCTCTAATTCTCTACCACTGGACGAGACCTTCCGATTCACCAATTTTCAGATACTGCTTCCCATGCGAAGTGATCTGTGTTGTGCTGTATGCTGCTGCTGTTGGACACTACTAATCGTAACCCGAATCCTTGAGGGCGGAATCATATGTGGAAGCCGATGCTGGTCGCATGTTGCGTACTGATGCTGCTGTCTGCCTGTGGGGGAGGAGGATCAGATACATCCAGCGAGACTTCCGAGGCTGGTTCAGCAGCTGATGTCTCAGATGCCGCTGAAGTTGAGGATGCTGGAACAGCTGTTTCCGATGGTGGTTTCTCCGTCGAGGATGAAATGGTCTGCAGGGCCAATATGGAAGGTCTTGCGATGTTCCTTATGCATGAGAGTAGCATGATGGGCAGCTGCCCGGAGACTCTGGCCGACCTTCAGACCCTTAGTCCGGCGTATGCTTCGATGGAGATAGTCTGCTGCGGCGTTCCTTATGAATACGAACCAGATGGGGCCGATTTCACTCTCACCTGTCCCAACGGTCATGGTAATGTAGTTAACGAGGAGACAAGCTGGCAGTGGTAACAACTGGTCAACTATAGGCGGATATATCGTCTGCCTGCCTGATATCCGGGAGTAGAAGTTGCTGATCGTATGGTATAGGTACGTTGAGCAGCAAATAGCGTAGTAGATGTACTGATGTGTACAGATACCGTACCTCTATAGCGGGTGTCCCGTGAGAAATGGCGGCCGTCATGAAACCAGCGGGTTTATATGTTCATGTTCCCTTCTGTCTTAAGAAGTGTTCCTACTGCTCCTTCTGTTCAATCGAGCATGATCCGGGAATGGAGACCGGCTACCGCGCTGCGGTTCTCTCTGAACTCAAACAGAAGACGAGAGGTGCTGATCTCCGTACTTTCTATGCCGGGGGGGGGACACCATCTCTCCTCCCCCCGGAATACTGGAGGACCTTCCTGAACGAGCTCGGATCCATTGCCGATATAAATGCAATCAATGAGCTGACAATTGAGACCAATCCCGGCATCGTCCTGCCTGAGGGAATTCAAGGTCTCCGTCAGGTTGGGTTCAACAGACTCAGTATCGGCATTCAATCCTTCTCCCCGGAGGAACTGAAGGTCCTTGGCAGGATCCACTCACCTGATCAGGCCAGTGAAGCTCTGATTGAGGCCAGGAGTGCTGGGTTCGACAACATCGGCATTGACCTGATATATGGAATACCCGGTCAGGATCTGCACAGATGGGAGAATAACCTCAAAGCAGCAGTGCAGCTTATGCCGGAGCACATTTCATGCTACGAACTCTCTCTGGAACCCGGAACACCTCTCCATGATGCTGTTGCAGGGGGCGAAGTAATCAAACCTAAGGAAGAGATATGCATTGAGATGTACTTCCTTGCCCACTCCATCCTGACCGATGCAGGCTACCTGCACTACGAAGTATCGAACTATGCCCTCGGGACCGATTTTATTTCGAAGCACAACACCTCATACTGGGACAGGACTCCGTACTTCGGGCTTGGTCCCTCCGCCCATAGTTTTAACGGAGGATTTGTGCGGAGCTGGAATACATCAGATATCAGCAACTACATTACGATCCTGAGTCTGGGAAATTCACCGATAGTGAATTCGGAGAGTTTGTCGGTGGATGATATGGTCATGGAGATGCTCATGCTCGGTCTCCGATGGCAGCTTGGATTCGATATGGAGCATCTGCTTGAAGCGACAGGGCACACGGTCAACGCAGAGCATCTTGACCGCATGATAGCAGCCGGAAGGGTCACTCTGGACGGCTCATCAGTTATACCGACAGCATTGGGGATGCTCTATGCCGATGGTGATGCGGTGGGCCTTATCAATTGAGATACTGTGTCTATTTGACTACCCCACCCACAGGTAGCATAATTGCCCTCTCCGGTGCCCCCGTAGCTCAGTTGGATAGAGCGGCGGTTTCCTAAACCGTAGGCCACACGTTCGAGTCGTGTCGGGGGCGCCACCCAATAAGGTGACATGATACTTAATAGCAATTAAGGGGACACGATCACCTACGGTTGCCAGTTTCCTAAACCTGCCAGTCAGTGGTCACACGTATGGAGTCGTGTCGGGGGCGCCACCCAATAAGGTGACATGATACTTAATAGCAATTAAGGGGACACGATCACCTACGGTTGCCAGTTTCCTAAACCTGCCAGTCAGTGGTCACACGTATGGAGTCGTGTCGGGGGCGCCACCCAATAAGGTGACATGATACTTAATAGCAATTAA
>JAOZQW010000319.1 GCA_029932015.1 Candidatus Fermentibacteraceae bacterium | reverse complement strand
ACCATAGCCACCGCTGTTGCCGTTCGGGAATCCGGCGGCAGGATTGCTGTGCGCAAACTCGAAATGAAGCAGCTCAGGGACAGGAGCCCCATCTGGAGTAAGCCTGTCTTCAGGGGAGCGGCAACGCTGATAGATACGCTCAGACTCGGGATGCAGGCTCTGAACTGGTCAGCCGAGATCGCGGAAAAAGGCTGTGATGGGGAAACAGAGGACTCCTCCTCCGGTTCTTCGGGTATCAGCACCTTTCTGACTACCGCATTCGCATTCCTGCTGGCGGGAGTGCTCTTCGCCTGGCTGCCTCTTCAGAGCAGCAAGTGGATTCTCGATGACTCTTCCCTGGGTGGCGGTCAGTTCGGGATCCACATGCTCGCCGGACTCTTCAGGATAGCCGCTTTCCTCCTGTATATCCTCGCCATTTCCCTCATGAAGGATGTCAGACGCCTTTTCATGTACCACGGAGCTGAGCACCAGACCATTCATGCCTGGGAAGCCGGATTGGAGCCGCTGATCGACAGGGCTGTCGACCAGAGCCCGCTGCATCAGAGATGCGGCACGAGCTTCCTGCTGCTGGTTATGCTGGGAACGGTTCTGTTCTATGGTCTGTTCGATTCAATGGTGGTGCTGCTGTTCGGAGTGAATCCCAGCGCAATTGTGAGGATACTCTACCATCTTCCCATGATACCCCTGGTAATGGGGCTCAGCTATGAGCTTCTCAAGCTGGCAGACAAGCATCTGGACACTTCGCGAATAGCCCGAGCCGTGACTGCACCGGGACTTCTCCTCCAGAGACTGACCACCCGGAAGGCCGATCGCGATGCGATAGAGGTGGCGGTGGCTTCTCTCCGGGTCTCGCTGAATGAAGACCCCGGTATGGAGATAGTGATGCTCCCTGTCGCTGAGACCGAAGAGGCGGAAGAAGAATGAGCGCGACCGACAGGGGAGCTCTGGTTTCCAGACTCGAGGAGATCGATGCCAGCCTCTGCCTGCCTGCTACCCTGAAGAATCCACCGATGATCAGATCGCTCACAGAGGAGCGGGCTGGTCTGGCAAAACTGCTCCAGGTCCTGGACGCGATCTCTTCGACAGAGACCTCCATCATCGAGATGAAGGAGGCTCTGAGCGACGATGACGAGGAGCTCGTTGAGATGGCTCGCGCTGAGCTCCCCGAACTCGATGAGCAGATGAACGCACTTCATGAGAAACTGAAACGCCTGCTCATCCCTCCCGATCCCAACGACAGCAGGGATGTGATCATCGAAGTACGCTCGGGAACGGGAGGCGAGGAGGCTGCACTGTTTGCGGCTGAAGTATTCAGGATGTACAGCTCCTATGCTCAGAAGAAGAGCTGGTCCACAGAGGTATTCACCTCCAGCGGATCGGAGCGCGGAGGTTTCAAAGAGGTCGTCTTCGCTGTTCGCGGCAGCGGAGTCTACAGTCGAATGAAATTCGAGGCTGGAGTACACAGGGTACAGAGAGTACCCGCCACCGAAACCTCAGGGAGGATACACACATCCGCCTGCACTGTGGCCATCCTTCCCGAAGCAGAAGAGGTTGAAGTACAGATCGACCCCGAAGACCTCAGGATCGATGTCTACAGATCATCGGGTCCGGGTGGGCAGAGTGTGAACACGACCGACTCTGCCGTAAGGATCACTCACATTCCCACCGGTCTGGTCGTCTCCTGTCAGGACGAGAAGAGTCAGCACAAGAACAGGGTGAAGGCGATGAAGGTCCTCACCACGAGGATGTATGCCCTGGAGCAGGAGAAGGAGAACGCAAAGAGGGCCAAGGCCAGGAAGAGCATGGTCGGCTCTGGTGACCGAAGTGCCAAGATCCGCACATACAATTTTCCCCAGGGACGGATCACGGATCACAGGATAGGCCTCTCTCTTCACTCGCTGAAAGACGTACTCAGCGGAGATCTCGACCAGATCATCGAACCCCTTATCGAGGCTGAGCAGAACAGACTGCTGGCTGAGGTATCCGCCTCGGGGAGCTGATCAATGACTTTCAGGGAAGTCTCCCTGTGGGCGGTCGGGGAGCTCGAAGAACTGCCTTCCTCCCGGATCGAAGCAGAAGTCATCATCTGTCATGTCATGGGATGGAAACGCCATGAGCTTTACCTGAACCATACCGAACAGGTTCCGGCAGGGAAGCTTGCAGAGATCCGCAGATGTGTTGCCGCCAGGTCAGAGCGTATACCGCTGCAGCACCTTACAGGCTCTGTGGAATTCATGGACCTGTGTTTCCATGCATCCTCTTCCGCCCTTATCCCGAGACCGGAGACCGAAGTGCTGCTTTCGGCCTTCACCGACATTCTCCCTCCCTCCCCCAACCTGCTCATCGATGCCGGAACCGGCTCGGGGATACTCGCCATCTGCCTGGCGCTCAAGTATTCATCAGCCATGGTCCTCGGAACAGACATATCCTTCAAGGCTCTCTCCCTTGCAATGGAGAATCAGCTCCTTCATGAAGTGTCCAACCTCTGTCTGGTGCAGGCCGAACTCCTTGCCCCATTTTCCTTCACATCGCCATCCTTCGACGGGATTGTGGCTAATCTCCCTTACGTAGAATCGGACATCATCCAGGAACTTGAACCTGAGGTAAGGGATCACGACCCTCTCATGGCGCTGGATGGTGGAGCGGACGGACTGGATATCATCCGAAGGATACTTGTGCAGGCATCGAGACTGCTCAGACCCGGAGGAGCGCTTGCCCTCGAGCTCGATCCCGGACAGGCGACTGCTGTCAGGGACCTGATGATCTTATCCGGGAACTGGGACGGCATCGAGATGATCCCCGATCTGTCCGGCCGACTGAGAGTTGTTCGAGCCCAGGGACGTAGGTAAGTTTGTCAAATTAGTGTCGTAATAACAGCATTTTTATGCTGTAATATATAAGGATAGTATATTTAGTATACTTCTCGGCGTTAGCAGATGCAGGCAGTCGGATGTATCGGTTTGACAGACCTATCGGCTTCATATAGTATCTTCCGGCATCATGCATGGAGGTTCAATGGAGAATCAGCACTCGCATTCACATCCACACCCCAGGATGAGGACCAGACAGGTCT
>JAOZQW010000318.1 GCA_029932015.1 Candidatus Fermentibacteraceae bacterium | reverse complement strand
GATGCCACTGTCTTGATGGAAAGCAGACTGCTTTCCAAGAGCAAACAGGATAACAAAATAGCATCAGGCAGAGTGTTGTAGTACTATGTCATCCCCGGATGTAGTCAGGATAACCCTGAGTCAGAATGGCACATGTGAGCAGGAGTACGCTGAAGGTCGAGTTCCGAAGCTTAGGATGAGAATGCAAAGCCCGACACCAGTGCTGGTGTCGGGCTCAGGTCATGATAAGTCGGTATGGATTCCCAGCTACTATTCGAACTGTGCCTTGAGGCTTCCCCAGGTCGTTCTCTCAAGCAGGACCCACGGATCTGAGTAGACGAAACCCTCGACATCTGTGAGTGTGACCCCGCTGAGGATGGTGGAACTGAGTTGCTCTGTCACGAGATCGTAGACGTAGTAGGCAAAATCAGGACCATCATCCCAGAAGAAGGCCACTTCTGTATCCGATGCCATCTCGAGGTTCTCGATCTTCAGATTTCTAACGATTGCGATCTGAACGATATTACCCGTAGCGACCGTAACCTCGAAGAGCTTCCCGTTCTTGCGGATACCGTAAAGAAATGTCCCGGCAGAGTTCACGGCAAGGCCCTCTATGCTTTCCGAGGACGGGAACAGCAGAGTGCAGTCACCAAGAGCGTTGATGGTGCAGTAGCCGTCCCCGGCGATGAAGCCCCAGAGAGTACCATTGCCATCCGTCGCCATGCCCCTGATCTCAGGATCGTCCGGCCCGGTATAGGAAGAGTCATTTATGACCGAGAGTGCCTCTGTGGTGAAATCAAGATCAACGAATTCCTGTTGATCAGCGCTATTGCCTGTGTAACCGACGATCTGCAGACCCATCCAGCTTATCGCCTCCACGTCAGTACCGTCATGCTGAGGACCTATCTCCTCATACCATCCGGTGGTGATATTGAGCTGGAACAATTGCGTGTCATTAACACCGATGTCTTCGACACCATATACGATGAGATCAGCGCTTGCAGGGGCTGCAAGTATGATAGCTGCAAGCAGAAAAAGTGCGTAACGGTTCATAGTTCATAGTATCACTCCATTCCAGTTATGCCACGGATCAGAACCCGGACCATCAACTAATAAGCCCGACAGGACATGATCCGCAGGAGACTCACCTACAATGTATTCACAAGGGAATAATCAAGTATATGCTATTGACTGCACTATATGCAAGATGCCGGGCGAATCCGTGATTTGCATTTGCCCTGCAGTACAGCCCCGCCTGGGCGATAGGAGGTGGAATCCACGATATTCCAGCTATCCGTAAAGGCATTTCACTGAAGTTTGAGCAGTATGGAGCGGTAAATGATTTCAGAGATGATCACAATTGGAACCAGCGGGGCAACGATGGATCAGGCCGTTGCTGTGGCAAATGGTTCAGGTGCGGAACTGGGGCCGGAGGCAAGACAGGCGGTACGGAGAGCCAGGGAATTCACAGAGGCGACTGTTCGTGGAGATTGCCCTGTATACGGCGTGAACACCGGCTTCGGACGACTTGCTGGAACAGTGGTTGACAGGGAGGACCTTGGTCTTCTTCAGAGGAATCTTCTTCTCAGCCATGCTTGCGGTACCGGACCACATTTCGATCGGGCCACTACAAGATTAATGATGTTCCTGAGGGCAGCCTCCCTTTCCAGGGGGAGATCCGGTATCCGCGAGGAGACCCTGGACCTGCTTCTTGATATTCTGAACAGCCAGTACTATCCTGTGGTTCCATCCAAGGGTTCACTTGGAGCCTCCGGTGATCTCGCCCCGCTTGCACACCTCTGCCTGCCTCTCATAGGAGAGGGATACTGTATCGGCCCGGAGGGGATGGTCCCAGGACGGACAGCACTGGATGATATCTGTCGAGAGCCAGTCATCCTGGGCGCGAAGGAGGGTCTTGCCCTCATAAATGGGACACAGGCAATGACAGCCGCCTCAGTACTCGCGCTGATCGAATCCGAACGGCTCGCAGATGCCGCTGATGCAGCAGCTGCGATGTCCCTGGAAGTCCTTCTGGGCACGACCGCGCCGTTCGACACTGAACTCATCAATCTGAGACCCCATCCGGGCGCTCTCGAGACCGCATCCAATCTCAGTGCGCTGGTTGAGGGGAGCGAGATACTTGTCTCTCATATTGCCTGCGACAAGGTCCAGGACGCATACTCCCTCAGGTGCGTGCCGCAAGTGCACGGAGCGACCAGGGATGCTCTCTCATACGTGCGAAATGTTCTTTCGATCGAACTGGCCTCTGTCACCGATAATCCGCTCCTCCTTCCTGATGGAAGTTTCATCAGCGGTGGGAACTTTCATGGCCAGCCCGTAGCTTTCGCCGCAGATCACATGGCACTCGTAGTGTCGGAACTGGCGGATATCTCGGAGCGGAGGATAGAGCGTCTGCTGAATCCCGACCTCAGTGGTCTGCCGGCATTCCTTACCCCCGATCCCGGATTGAACTCGGGTCTGATGATATCCCAATACACAGCAGCCTCACTGGTCAGCGAGAACAAGGTTCTCTGCCATCCTGCCAGTGTTGACAGTATTCCCGTTAGCGGTTCCCAGGAGGATCATGTTTCAATGGGTACGACATCGGCCAGGCAGGCACTGGAGGTCGTCAGGAACTCCAGCTATGTGCTTGCCACCGAGCTGGTATGCGCTGCCCAGGCAGCGGAATTCATCCACAGGGGCAGGCACGGCAAGGGTACCTGTCTTGTCTATAAAAGGATCCGTAAGGATGTGGAGCCTCTTGAAGAGGACAGGCAGTTCGGAGATGATATCGATAGAGTCGCTCGCATGATCAGTGATGGTGTCTTCAGCGAGATCCTTGCCGGGGTCGTGCAGGAGGTCGGGCGCAAGTAATGCAAGTAGAATAACAAGTTAGCTCATCAAATATCGTAGTGTTATAAGCAATTCAGCGATATGTATTCGCATATGATAATGCAGGTACAGCAGTTGCATTTACCCCTCAGGGAGTATAGAGCCCAGGATCCCGGTATGGAGAACTGCTACTCGAGGTATCAGTGTATCCGGCGTCAGCAAGATCCTTTTCAGCGGCACAATACTCCAGGTCATCGTCCTCTTC
>JAOZQW010000317.1 GCA_029932015.1 Candidatus Fermentibacteraceae bacterium | reverse complement strand
TGCACCCGCTACCTGCCAGACCATTCGGAATCACCCGAGGGATCAATAAGCAATTGGAATCCTGATTTCAAGCCATTCCGAGAATTTTCCAAAACAACATATTCGTCCCAATAAATCCTCTGATTCCTGCAATGGAGGATAGTACAGAAGCCTGCAGGTTTGAATCGCGTATAATTAGTTATTGCGTCTTTATATTGCTACTTCAATAGTTTCAAGGGTTATTGCGCCAGCAACTTGACAAACTTACCTACGTCCCTGAGGAGGTCGGCAAGGGGCTGGGTGAGAGGAGTGCCGAATTCAAGGGAGCCGGGCTGGATGGCCAGCATGACGACCTCTGCACCAGTCTCCTGCTCAAGCCGCTCCATCACCAGCACCGGAGACAGGCTGTGCGTGCTGAATCCCACGCCGCTGAGTATCTCCTCCCTGCCCAGGAGCTCAACGGCTCCCGGTTCCCGACCGAGGTGTACAGCGTCTATGAGTACGACTGTGGAGGGCTGCAGTCTGGCTACAGCTCCTATATGATTCTCAGGTACTGTACCCGCATCAACAGTCACATATCCATGCTCTGCAAGAAGAGCTGCCATCTCTGGCCCGATACCATCATCACCGAGGAGTATGTTCCCCATCCCGACGAATACGACAGCCTCCCTGGCCATCAGGTCTCTCAGAATCGGTAAGGCTCCTTCAGATCCCATTCAACTCTTTCATACTTCTGTGGATATGAAGAACCGGCTGCTCGGGGACATGCATCCCTATGCGTGTCCCCGTACGATGATATGTGAGTATAACGCAGTGATGCACCGATAAAGAATACGTACAGTTTGCTAGTTACTCGTCAGTGTAGACCGAAGTCTTACGTCTGCACTCGGCGCAGAGGATCTTGACCCTGTCAGATCGGCCGTCATCTTCTAGTACTGTGGAGATATTGTCATCCGCCAGACCGAGTTTCTTCAATCTGGAGAGATAGAGCGTCGGGTTGGAGAATGACATCTCGCCGAGACGCTCGGCAAGCCAGATCATGTGATCCTTGGTGCCAATGACAGCACCGCAGACCTCGCAGAGCTGGAGTTCCTTCTCGCTGGTCTCGAAAGCCTGGCTCCTGTCGAAATAGGCCAGGTTCCACTCATTTGTCATGACGATGCCCTTCTCACCGGTCTCGCGTACGCAGGCGTCTTCGCAGACACCGCAGAAGATGCAACTGTCGGTGTAATGGATCATCACTCGCTTCGGTGCGCCATCACCCTCGAGGATATCTTCGTAGGCAAGAGCGTCGGCCGGACAGGCTTCCACACAGGCGAGGCAGCCAATGCAGGTATCCGCATCATAGACCGGTTGTCCCCTGAAGTTCTTGTGAGGCACATGTGGTTCAGCAGGAAACTTGGAAGTATAGGGTCCCTTGACTACAGCCTTGACGGCTTCTGCGAGTTCTCTAAGCTTTGGATACTTCATATATCAATCCATTCGCGATGGAGTCACCGTCAGGCGATCCAGTCCGCTATTCTTCCCCTTCTTTGTCCTCGGCGTATTGATCAACTACGCTGCCCTCCCAGAGCTTCACACCAGCCCTGTGCGCACCTCTGGAGACCGCATGGGCGGCAACAGGAGATGCGAGGACAAGGAACACTATCGCGACGAGAGCTTTCAGGCCGGTCGCAAGAGACGTGTCTATAGTGATAAGGAATGTGCCGAAAAGGATGCTGCATGTTCCGAGTGTTACACACTTGGTGGCAGCCTGTAGTCTATTGTAGACATCAGGCAGCCTGACTAGTCCAACGCAACCCAGAACGTCAAATGTGAGCCCCAGGGCTATGAAGACCATACCGATAGTATCAATCATTGAAGCTTCTTCCCTCCAGGTATTTTGCGAGGGCCAGGGTGCCAATGAAGCTCTGGAGTGCCCAGGCTATCCCGATGTCAATATACCAGGAGCGTCCCGTGGCTATACTCAGTACGGCGCAGAGACCTACGATGAGTATACCGAATATGTCGATAGCCACTATCCTGTCAGCTGCAGTAGGGCCCTGCATGACACGGAAGAGCACCATCAGTGAGGAGAGAATCAGAATGTAGATGATCCTCCCGACAAATCCAATGTGAGTTGGATTGGCGGCGAAGAACACACTCCTGAAAGGCATGATCACGATGAGCGCTATGATCCCAAGAAGAGCAACCGTACCCAGTATCCACCTAAGTGTTTTCATCATCCTACCACGTCATTCTTCGAAGATCTTCATGAGTATCGGCTCAAATCTGCTCCCTATCTCCCTGAATACAGTGTCCGGGTCGGTCCCCTTCACATAGATCCAGTGGATGTAGAGCTCGCCGTCATCCTGGTTCACGTCGACAGTCAGTGTTCCAGGGGTCAGCGTGATCGAGTTGGCAAGAAAGGTCAGTCCAGTGTCGGACCTGAGTTTCGTCTTGAGTTTCACAATGCCGGGCTTGATGGGCAGTCCGGGATGTATCACCCTGTAAGCCACATCGATATTTGCCTTCAACAGTTCCCAGATGAAGACCGGAAGGTACCAGAAGATGAAGTAGAAGTACCTCATCGGGTGCAGCATCATGTGCGGTCTTGTCGAGAACATGGAGCCCATTACTGCAGCTACTATCAGGGCAACTACCGCCCCTGCGATGAGATGCTCCGTATCAGGCACCCATGTGAGCAGGCACCAGACGGCAAAGGCGATAATGAACATGAGGATGCGGCTCTTCATGACCTAAGCCCCCTTCCCCATAAGCAGCGCACTGACCGCCTGACCGATGAATCCTCCGCGGATAGCTGGAAGAATGAGGAGCCCTCCGAAGATGCAGATGAGGGCCAGCACTATGAGAGATATTCTCATGAAAGCCGGAACCTCCCTGATATCGGAGAACCTTTTACGTAACGTACCGAGGAAGGCGAATCTTGTGATCTTCAGAACGTAGCCGATAGTGATAATGCTGATGATGACCGCCCATATGGCATAGCCGAAATGGTTGGCCTGTACGGCGGCTACGATGATGAGGAGCTTGCTCCAGAAACCGGCGAATGGCGGGATCCCCGCAAGTGACATGGCACCGATCAGAGTTGTAGTGCTGGTAATC
>JAOZQW010000316.1:2753-3087 GCA_029932015.1 Candidatus Fermentibacteraceae bacterium | reverse complement strand
AGTACTTCCATCTGTTCAGCTGATACAAGCTGAAATCTGACCCCGCCCACCTTTGCATAGAAAGCAGTTCCATGGCTGTACTCTCTTTTCCATGTGCGGATCTCACCCTCTGCAGTACTTATCCTACCGCTCTTCATATCCCTGCTGCGCATCCTGCCCAGCATAATGAAGAAGATGGAAATCAATAGAAATGCACCATATGTTCCGATCGCATACGGCAATGCCTGTCTGAATCCAGCTGATTCGGGTTCTGCAAGAACGAGGAATGAGCCAAGCATCAGGGCTACCGTAAGACCGATGGCGATGACTGCTGCTTTCGATCCGCAGCCGCGGC
>JAOZQW010000316.1:0-2743 GCA_029932015.1 Candidatus Fermentibacteraceae bacterium | reverse complement strand
GGCGATGGATGCTGCTCTTGTTCCAAAGCGGCTCTTCACATAGCCTGAAAGAAGATCTCTCTGTTTCGGTGTGAGAAGACCGCATGCATTTGCAGCCCTGTCCTCCTCCGAGAAGGAGAATGCAGTCCTGATGCTCTCATTGAGTGGTGTGCCTTTCGTCATAAACCCTCGCATCGGCTTGAGCCGGGAAGCTTCGCAGCCATACCGCGACCACTGTCATTAAGCTTATCGGTCATGACTCTGATAATATCAGTACGCCTGGTGCAGAACGTCAAAGGGGGATCCGGTCTTGCAAACCGGATCCCCCCTATGCTGGCAGTATCAGATGCTTAGGACGGTGAACTCGATCCTGCGGTTCATGGCCTTGTTGGCCGCAGTGCTGTTGGGAACTACAGGCATGGCTTCACCGTAGCCGATAGTAGTGAGTCTGCTGCCGGCAATACCGGCGCTGACAAGATACTGGTAGACAGACTGAGCACGATTCTCGCTCAGTGTCTGGTTGGATGACTCACTGCCGTCGCTGTCGGTGTGACCTGCGATCTGCACTCTCGCACTGGGATTATCCCGGAGGAGAATGGCAACGCTGTCAAGTACATTGTAGCTCTCAGGTTTGAGTGTAGCGCTTCCTGATGCGAAGTAGATGTTGTCGAAGCTCATGACAGCACCGGCCTGGAGAGCATCTCTGAGATCGAATGAAGCACTTACGGTTGTGTTGGCGATCAGGCTTACGGATCGGCTGTCAGGGATGTATCCCGCTGCCTCTACATTGATCTGCCAGGTTCCTGCTTCAGCATCAGCCCTGTAACTCCCGGAAGCATCGGTTGTGACCGTTACCGGTGATGTGCTTCCGATGGTCACTGCTGCTCCGGCAATAGGCATGCCTCCGCTATCCCTTACAGAGCCCGTTACCGTGCTGAGATTCGGGACCAGGGCAAAATCAAGAGTTCCGGTCTCATCCTGCCTGAGTTCGATCGTAGCGCTGGCACTGATGTATCCCGGAGCAATGACTGTCACAGGTATCTCACCGGGAGATACCGTGTTCGCATAGGCACCCGTGGCACCATCACTGGTGACATTGGCGATGGGCATTCCCGGGCAGGTTATCGTCGCAAAAACAGCCCTGCCGGTAATGGAATCACTTATCGTCCCGGTAAGGATTGCCGTAGGCGCATAACCGTCATCGGTCTGGATCTCAGAGGAGTATCCAAGACCAACGCTTATACCCCAGTCGAAGACTCCACCGATAGGCAATGGTGCTCTCTCTGCGCGCTGCTCTTCCGTAACTACGCTGTCCGTCTGGTAGAGAGCGTGACCAAGGTCATAATAGGTAGGGTCGAATGTACTGGTGCTTAAGTCAAAGGAGACATTGAAGAATGTCCCCGAGTTGTTCTTGAACCTGAGACCGGGTGTGAAGTAGGAAACAGAGGCGTCATCCCTGTCCAGAAGCTTCTGGTTGGTGTACTCAAGGAAGATATCCACATGGGGCGTCGTTACCTCAAGCCCGAAGCCAAGGTTGAGAAGGGCATCAGAGACTTCGAGGTCAAGGACTGTGGAATCGGAATAGATCCATCCTGTAGTGTCCGGCATGACCCTGAAGTCCGTGAAGTGGAAATTCTGCTTGTACTTGGCATATCCAACGTTGATATGAAGCTTCGTCGGAGCCATAGGCAGCCAGCGCGTGAAATCACCCGTTATGAGGAGATCCATCCCCAGACTGCTGTTGCCCGTGGTGGTGAATGGTCTCCGAAGAGTACTCATCAGCTGGCCATTATGCCATATACCATCCGGTCCATCTGCATTGCGAAGGAAGGCAGTATCAGCCGGGGCGAATCCGACACGGAAGTCTCCCCCGAACCAGACAACATCCTCAAAGTTGGGAATGGGGTTGTATCCGCCATGAAGAAGCAGGTCGAACTCCCCGAAGCCGTACAGCTCCTCCCAGTGTCCGGTTGAACGCTCCTCGTACATCCCTCTTTCGAAGATGGTGCTGTAGTAGGTAGCGTTTGCAGCCAGGTCGACATAGTCCCAGATGCCGTATGCAAGACTGAATCTGCCTTCTCCTGTCTGTTCAGTGTCGGTCATCTCGGGAAACAGATAGGTTTCAGGCTGGAAGTGGCTGTGGTATACGAAATTCCTGTACTCATTCACCGCGGTCCAGTAGGAGAGATCGAGTCTGAATGCGATCTCATTGAAGCCAAGCGGCATTGCACTGAAGACACGGTGAAGACCGGGGATCCCATTGATCGACGGAGCCGAGAATGACAGAGCAACTACTGCCAGCAGGATGAAAGGTACGATTCTTTTCAATGTAATCCTCCGTTTGTTTCGAATGGGTTCATTCTCTAGTAAGTGAGTGAAGAATGTGCATATTGACGGATATAGTCAAGCAACGCTCTTTCCATACCTTGCCCGGGGATCAGGCTGTCGCTGGAGGACAGGAACTGCACTCCATACTTCAGCTTTTCAATAGTGAAATACTGAGGATTGACAAGTTTACACTTTAGAGAGAGTTTTCACCTGTCAGAAATGAGCAATTCCATTCAGGAGGTTTTCAATGAGAGCATTGGCTGTATCTCTTATCATGCTGGTATCTATTGTCTTAGTATCGAGCTGTGGTGATTCCGCCACTGAGATCACCGGCACCCTTCCTATCGTCACAGGTATCGCCATCGATACCATTGCCAGCAGGGGTGATACAATTGTCGTCACCTGGACTGCTCTGGATACCACTCTGGTAGACGGG
>JAOZQW010000315.1 GCA_029932015.1 Candidatus Fermentibacteraceae bacterium | reverse complement strand
CCCAGATAGCTCTCCATTCGGTCAGGCCTCAGAGGATCAAGGCCTCTGACCGTCCTTGCCGCATTTGCCCCTGCAAGAAGTCCCTGCGCAGCTGCTTCTTCGTAACCGGAGGTTCCGCAGATCTGCCCTGCCGTGAACAGGTTTTGGGACTGTCTCGCTCGAAGGGTTCCCGTCAGGTCCGAATGATGGATATATCCATACTCAACAGCATAGCCATAACTGGCTATTTCCGCTTTCTCGAAACCCCGGAGGCTTCTTACCATTCCCTCCTGGGCCCGTCTTGATAGACTCGTTGATATCCCGTTGAGATAGAGGTGTCTCGATCCCCAGCCCATTGGTTCTACATAAACGTTGTGCCGTGTGCGTTCTGGAAACTTTATCACCTTATCCTCGAAGCTGGGGCAGTACCTCGGTCCAGTCCCCTCTATCCTTCCTGTCATAAGCGGTGAGCTGTCCATATGCACTCTGGCTATCTCTGCAGTCCCCGCATTTGTGGAAGTAATGTAGCATGGCATGACTCTTGAGGAAATGGATCCTTTTCTGAAGCTGAAACTGAAATCGCTTTCTTCGGACTCCTGCGCCTCGAGGGCATGTATATCAACCGAGGCTGCAACCACCCTTGGCGGTGTCCCCGTCTTGAATCGTTCCACGTGAAACATTCTTCGCCGCAGATCTGAATCAAGCAGGTCAGATGATATGTCTCCCGATCTGCCGCCCCTCCATCTCTCCTTTCCGCGAAAGAGCAGTCCACCCAGGAATGTCCCAACAGACAGAACCACTGTCCGGCCCTCAATTCTGCCGCTTCTCCGACAGATGACCCCGTTCAGATAGTCAGTCGGCCCTGACAGTGCCGTGACCTCGTCCTGGAGAAGAGCCACGCCGCCTTCAAGAAGAGCTGCATGCTGGAATTCCGCATATCTCCGCGAGTCGGACTGGACTCTGGGGCCCTGGACCGCAGGTCCCTTTCGTCTGTTCAGCATCCGGAACTGCAGCCTTGTCGCATCTGCAGCGAGCCCCATCATGCCATCAAGGGCATCCACTTCTCGCACAAGAGTTCCTTTTGCTATTCCGCCTATAGCCGGATTGCAGGACATCTCACCGATCCGCCGGAGATTCGCTGTTATCAACAGGACCGAGCATGAGAGTCTCTTTGCCGCAAGGGCTGCTTCTATTCCGGCATGCCCTCCGCCGACTACGATCACATCAAATATCATGCTACTTCCCTACGCACATTCTCGAGAGAGCCCTCTCCACACTTAGGTTGAATCCGTCCCCCTCATCCAGGATCACTTTCAGTTCAGCCCTTGCTTCGGACAGCAGTATTGCTGCCATATCGTACTCTCCCTGCGAGATATGCTCCGACACTCCTCGTGCGAGGTTCAGCAGTCTGTTGGATATCCCTTCGAGGGAGGTGTTTCCCGGGGCTCCAGAGATCAGTTCCATGAATCGATCGAGCCCTTCGCCAGTTCTCGCCGACATGCTCAGCCAGTCTTCATCATCAGTTCCCGGGTATTCATCGCTCCTGGAGGAGACCAGGATAACCTCCATAGCCCCGCACTTAAGCGAATCTGGCGGCGGTGTTCTCCCTGATGGAGAAAGCCATGCGATCCTGTCCCAGCATCCTATGCTCTCCAGAACCAGCTTCGAGGCCTCCCTGTCAATCCCTGTTCCTCCGGTCCCGGCAGTGTCACACAGAAGCAACTCCCTGCCCCGCACTGTGATCCGTGCAGATGCTCCATCCCGCGTTGTTCCCGGAGCTTCGGAAATAAGTGCTGTCTCGGTGCCTGCCAGCAGATTGAAAAGTGTGGATTTTCCGGAATTGACCGGACCCATGATGAGTACCCTTATCCGCCCTTCGAGAATGGCTGTCATCCCTCTCAGCGCTTCAGCTGCCTTGAGGAACTCCCCTGCGGCTGCTTCAATAGATCCTCCGCCTGAATCCGGAAATCTTTCCTCGAACTCGATATCCCCCTCGAGGATCTCTTCCACTACGGAAAGGAGCTCACTGAGATTCCGGACTTCGTGTCTGATCTTTCCCGATAGCTCCTCAGCCCCGCTTCCTGATTCCCAGGTTCCCGCAAGCGCCATAACATCCATTGCAGAGAGCTTTCCGTTGAGGAATGCCCTTCTTGTGAACTCACCCGGCTCTGCCCTTCTTGCTCCGTGCTCGATAAGAGCATCAAGAATGTCCCTGAGAATCGCCGGAACACCATGGCAGGTGATCTCCACCATCTCTTCACCGGTATAGCTCCTGTCGGCCGGCCACGAAAGGGCGACAACACTGTCCAGAATCTTTCCTTTGCTCTTGACCTGACCTAGTTTACGCCTCATTCCTTCCAGCCTGCCCGGCTCCAGGCTCATGAGGGACTCTAGTATACGGAAGGAGCCCCTGCCGCTCATTCTTATAACGGCAAGGGCTGATGTTCCTTCCGGAGTAGCCGGAGCACAGATCACATCCGGAGCATGATTCATATCACGATGCTCGGCCTTCCCCTGACTCCAGCTTCCTCTTTATCATCTCCTGCTGGCCGATGGTAAGCACATTGTTCGTGAACCAGTAGAGAGTCAGGCCTGCGGGGAATCGCATGAAAAGGAATGTCATGAAGATCGGCATCATGTAGAGCATTCCCTTCTGCTTCTGGTCGGTCATTGTCATTTTCTGCTGGAAGAACATTGCCACACCCATCAGTACCGCCAGCAGTCCGACCCCGTGAAGCCCGAGTATCGGAGAGCCGAAGGGCACCAGAATCTCTGGTCTGGAAAGATCTGTGATCCATAGCATGAATGGAGAACCCCTGAGCTGGACCGAATTCGCCAGCACCCTGTACAGGGCGAAGAAGACCGGCATCTGAAGGATGAGAGGAAGGCAGCCGCCAAGAGGGTTTACCCCCTCCTCCCTGTACATTTTCTGCATTGCTGCCTGCGACGCCTTGGGATCATTCTTGAATTTCTCCTGAATTGCCTTCATCCTCGGCTGGACCTGCTTCATCTTCTGCATGGACCTGAAGCTCTTTGTGGTTAGCGGAAGAAGCACTATCTTGAGTACAATAGCCATTACTATGATCTTTATGCCCCAATTGCCGATGAATGATATTACGGAG
>JAOZQW010000043.1 GCA_029932015.1 Candidatus Fermentibacteraceae bacterium | reverse complement strand
AGGCGTCTGATCCATAGCATGTATCAACCTGTCTGGTTATTCTGAGTGTTCGGTCAAGGAGTGAGGAATTATGAGAATTCATCTGCTGATGATCCTGGCAGTATTTGCCATTGCGGAAAGTCAATCTCTTCAGGAAACCATTTCACCTATTCTGGTTGCTGACAGGCTTTACTGGTTTGGATATGATGGAGAGGAAAACCAGGCATATCGGATTGTAGCGAAGTTCCATTCACAATCAGAGCTTGCAGATGCTCTTCGCCTGGATGCCGGAATCGGTGAGTATGCTGGTAGTTCATGGACACTCGCTAATATACTCGTTGAAGTAGACCTTAATGCCAACGGATATGTTGCCAGCTGGATGATCTCAGGACCTGCGTTCTTGATCTCGGCATACATCGATGATCTTCAGCAGCTTTACGAGACTGGTGTATTGATGTACGATTTCAGCGCATCTGAAATTGATGCAAAGCCAACAGCATTCTTTGAGCAAGAGGGGGAATGAAAGACCGAACAGGTCACGTCAAACTGTGATGGTGTTCAACAGCCCGGCGGTGATCTGTATTAACGCTTTCTCGAAGTATCTGCTGGTAGAGGCAACCCACATCTCTGACAGCAGGTCATTGACACATTTGACCCCTCTCAAACATGCTTTCGCAATGCTTCTGAATCACAATGGCGTTCTGCACCTGTTGCAGCAGCTGCCGAACTGATCGTGAAAGGTGGAACGTTTTGGATAGATCGAAGACCGAGAAGAAGTATGAGGTCCTGAGCCCATTCGAGCTCAAGGATAAACTGATTGCGATGGCTAAGAGCCCTCAGGTCAAGACTATGCTGAATGCAGGCAGAGGCAATCCCAACTGGGTGGCAACACGTCCGAGGGAGGCCTTCTTCCTGCTCGGATCTTTTGCCCTCCAGGAGGCGCACCGGGTTATGAGCAGACCAGGCCTGGCTGGAGCTCCGGACAGCACCGGTATGGGTGAGCGATTCAGGGAGTTCTGCCTGATACATGCTGAGACTAACGGCGCCGAATTTCTCTCTGACGCTTTCAGCCTGGTCGTCGGCAAGCTAGGACTGGATGGGGATTCGTTCATCGGAGAGATGGTGGACGGTATACTGGGTGATCATTACCCGACCCCCGACAGAGTCCTTGTGAACACCGAGAAGATCGTCAGAGCATACCTCGATGAGACGATGTGCGGTGGATCACCGCCTTCCGGAACAATGGACATCTTTGTTACAGAGGGTGGCACTGCGGCGATGACTTATGTCTTTAATACTCTCAAAGAGAATGGGCTCATCCATCCAGGTGACAAAATAGCTATTGGCACTCCTATCTTCACTCCATACATCGAGATACCGGTGCTGAACGACTTCGAGCTGGTCGAAGTGGAGGTCCAGCAGAGCGAGGAGAACAACTGGCAGTACGCTGATTCGGAACTGAAGAAGCTGGAAGATCCATCCATCAAGGCGTTCTTCCTCGTTAATCCCTCAAATCCAAGCTCGGTAAGCATTGCGGAGACCTCGCTGAAGAAGATAGCCGAGTTGGTGCGGACGAAGAGGAAGGACCTTATCATCCTCACAGATGATGTGTACGGCACATTCGTCAACGGATTTCGGTCTCTCTCTGCAATAGCTCCGAGGAACACGATCCTCGTCTACTCCTATTCCAAGTACTTCGGGGCAACCGGCTGGAGACTTGGCGCGATCGGCATCTACCAGGACAACGTACTGGATGAAATGATCGCTGCACTTCCTCCGGAGACCAGGGCTGAGCTCAATGAACGCTACAGCACCATCGCCACGGATCCCTCAAAGATCAAACTCATCGACAGACTGGTTGCGGACAGCAGAACTGTTGCGCTCAACCATACGGCGGGACTCTCGACTCCCCAGCAGGTGATGATGGTCCTCTTCTCCCTCCAGGAGCTGCTTGATCGAGAGAGCCACCTCTACAAGAAGGAAGCACAGGACGTTGTCCATAAGCGTTACGAGACTCTCTACAGGGCGCTGGGTGCCGAGGGTCCTGAGCTCCCATGCTATGCCTGTTATTACACGACGATAGATGTTCGCAAGCTTGCCTCCGATCGGTACGGAGACGATTTCAGCAAGTGGATGCAGACCGCTCATGAGCCAATCGATTTCGTCTGGAGACTGGCAGATGAGAAGGGGATCGTCCTCATGGACGGTGGCGGCTTCGATGCTCCCGAAATGTCCATCCGTGTCTCGCTCGCAAACCTGTTCGAAGAGGACTATGATGAGATCGGCAAAGGTATCAGCGACCTGCTGGACGAGTATCTGAAGGAATGGAAGGCGGCAAAGTGACCGCCTTTCTTCACTTCTGCAGAGCGAATCCCTCCCTGCTCCTCTTTGCCGCCCTGGCAGGCGGATATGCCCTGGGGAAGGTTAAGTTCGGCAGGAGCTTCTCGCTGGGCTCAACGACAAGTGTTCTTCTAGTCTCTATAGTTGTCGGCGCCCTCATACTGGGAAATACCGAATATGACCTCGGGCTCATCAAGAGCATCTCATTCGGGTTCTTCATCTTTGCCATCGGGTACAGGGTTGGTCCCGATTTTGTTGGAGGGCTCAAGCGCGGGGGAATGAAATACGTGCTTGTAGCTGTCTTCTTTGCAGTAACCGCTCTGATAGCGGCTATCGTGCTGGCCAAAGCTTTCGGTCTCAACGAAGGATATGCCGGAGGTCTCATAGGAGGAGCACTGACCCAATCCTCGGTCATCGGTACCGCTGATAATGCCCTTCAGCATCTTACAACCGGCAGTACAACCTCGGTTCTGAATCTGAAATCGGATGTTGCAGTTGCATATGCCGTCACCTATGTGTTCGGAACTGCCGGTCTGATCATGCTCCTCAAGGTCATCGGCAGGATCTGGAAGATCGACCTTCCCAAGGCTGCCAGGCAGGCTGAATCGGAGATGGGTTCGATCGATGAGTCTGATACCATTGAAGCCTTCCACTGGTCCAATCTGGTCCTGCCCAGAGCCTACAGCATTCAGAAGGATGCTGTAATCGGGAAGAATATAGGTGAGGTAGAAGCCCTGTTCGATGGCTTTGCAGCCATCGATATGCTTCGCAGGGGCGGGAAGCTCATCGATACTATCGCTCTGGACATGAAGCTTCAGAAGGATGACATCGTTATCCTGACCGGTTTCCGGAAGAATATTTACAGCGCATGCGATACACTTGGCCCGGAAGTCAATGACGACACTCTCAAGGAGATGCTGGGAGAAATACTCGGTGTATGTCTTACCAACAAGGCGCTGGACGGGAAGACTCTTGACGAGATATTCGGGCAGCACGGTCACGGCTGTTTCATCCGCAGCGTCACGCGCCAGGGACACGATCTGCCGCTGAACTCCGGTCTCAAGATATACCGAGGCGATGTCATCAACGTCATCGGGGATCGGCCCGATGTTGAGAAACTGGTAGAGGTCGTTGGCTACGCGGAGAGACAGTCGAAGGTGACTGACCTCATCTCCGTCAGCATCGGCCTGATAATCGGTACACTGGTGGGGCTGCTCAGCGTAAGTGTCGGCGGTGTGCCTATCACTCTCGGCGTTGGCGGCGGCGTACTGGTCTCCGGTATCTTTTTCGGCTGGCTCAGGTCCGTCCGTCCGACATGGGGAAGGATACCTACGGCAACTCAGTGGGTTTTCACTGATCTGGGGCTGAACTTCTTCATAGCCTGTGTTGGGCTGGCAGCTGGACCGAGAGCGGTCCATGCAATCCAGCAGGCAGGGATGAACATCTTCTTTGCCGGTATCTGTCTTACGATAATACCTCACCTTCTAACATGGGTGTTCGGTTACCATCTCCTGAAGATGAATCCGATACTCCTGTTCGGCGCGATGACGGGTGCAGGCACCTGCACCGCAGCGATGAACTCGGTTAAGGAAGATGCGAAGAGTGCAGTTCCGGTCATCGGCTATACAGTCCCCTACGCTATCGGTAACGTACTGCTTACGGTATGGGGGGCGCTGATCATCAGTCTCGTCTGACAGGAAACCTCCCCGGCGGGAGCTCCTCTCCCGCCGGGATAGTCCGGAGCCTGAAAGGTAATCTGTATGAACACCAGGAGAGCAGCGACATTCATGACAATGGCCGTGAGCCTGACAGCCGCGCTGGTCATCGCATCTCTGGTTGCCTTTACTTTCAGGAACGATTCAGGACAATGCGCTTTCAGTCCCTATATCGCATTGACCGTCTTCATTCCTGTATTGGTGACAGGTCTGGTTCAGATAATCTTCCAGCGGAGAGACCACTCGGCAGTTTTCTGGGGAGCTTCTGCTCTGTTCATGGGGCTGGCGGGTATCGTTCTGCTGGTTTATCTGGATAGATCGGAGACTCTGGTCCATTACGATGAACAGATCGTCAGGGGACCACTGGTGCTCGAACCCCCTTCACTGGACACTAGATGAGATCCATTCTCATAATGCCGGAGACTGCCTATCTCTGAAGGGAACCCTCACCTGCGATAGCCTTCAAACCGGCCCATGTAGTGTTCTCCAGATTAGAAGGATAACCGTCGTACACGCAGGCAGCCCATCCGATGAATGCCGGAGCCGGCCATTCACTGATGATAGCACCTTCATTATCGAACCTGTAGATATACCCTGAAGACGATTCGATCGCCTCGGCACTCCAGAAATACTCACCATCGCTCCACAATCCTTTGCAGGAATCGCCGGGAGCTGTGAAGGACCGTCCGGTGATCTCTTCGATATCGGGCCATTTGCCGATATCCCAGCATCTGATCGTATTGTCTTCATTGAGTGTCCAGAGACTCTGACCGTCCCAGCATGATCCGAAGACATCATAATCGAAGCCTGTAGAAGAGTCCTTTGTGCCGTCCGGCAGGTATCTGTTCATGCTCCACTCAGTGACATAGAGGTACTGGCCATCCCATGCTATATCGTAGAAGTAGTAGAGAGACCAGTCGTCTATGATGACCTCGAGATCCCAGGTCTCGAGGTCGACTATGAAGGATCTGGGCGCAAAGGCATCCACGACGTGTACCTCTCCGTTCACGACCTCGAGATCACAGAGTCTGTACATATCGTACTGATGCCAGTCGAGGATCTGCCCCTCCATGCTCATTACATATATCCTGGAGTTGAACCCCTGGTGAGCGGTAAAAATGATCACATCCTCCGAGAGTACCCCTCCTGCGGAGAAGAATAGCAGAAGAGCCACAGCCCAGAAGGAGAGGATCCTCATTGGTCGAGTTCCTCTTCCTTCTCAGTATCCTGTTTACCTTTCTTCAGCACTTCCGTTATCTCACCTACGAAGAGCCTGTGATATCCCTTCTCCGGATAGAGACCTTCGATACCGGGGTCGAGAAACCGCGTGTGATCAAGATCCTGGGAGTAGAGCTTACGGCAGACAAGAACGAGTTTCGCTTCCTTGAATGAGACGGTTCCCTCGATTGGCTTGAAAGGAGTTAGTCCGGTCTGATCGATCTTGTTCACATTCTCCCCTGAATTAGTTCCGCAGTATTTGAGAGTTTCACGATATTCTTCTCCGAAGAAGGACATGGTAAAAAGATTACTGGACTCCATGAAGCTCATCGTGAAGCGCTGCGGTCTGACGAAGACGAATGCAACTTTCCTGTGCCAGAGCTCGCCCAGGCCGCCCCAGCTGGCTGTCATAGTGTTGAAGTTCTTATCCAATTCTCCTGCGGTCAGCAGGAACCAGTCATCAGCTATCAGCCTGAAGACGTTTCTCTCGATATCTACAGGCTCTATTTTTCTGAACTGCTCAGGAATCCCACCCATTGATCTCCTCCGGTCACCATTAATGCATACTATAGTGTAACGGTCGTATTCGTAATAAAAGCCCAGTCGGAATCGAAATCATCCGCCCCGTCCGCGCCCCTGGCGAACATCAGTCTTGTGCTCTCCCCGTCGACAAGAACGTTGTCCCATGTATCACCTGAGTCCAGGGGGATGGTGAAACTGATCGTCGTAGATCCTGAGGACTCATCACCACCGGCATCTGTCGCATTCTGCTGGCCCCCATGCAGGTTCGAGTCTGAGACATGAGTATCACTGTCGATGCCGAAATCGTCCCTGACGCTGACCGAGCCGCCCGATACATATCCAACGATGATATTTGCATCGTGCATCTGATATTCACCCTTGAATCCGATCATGATCCAGCCAGTAGTCGGCGCTGTGAGCTCAATCTCGATGCTACCTCCGGATATCTTCCACCTGAAATGAAAACCATCCTTCGAGACTGACCCCCATCCGTCAGGACCCAGTGGATCATCTTCGCATGCTGCCAGTATAAGCATGACCGCAAGGAGAGCAGCTGCAGTCGTTCGTTTCCAATTCACGGGTCCTCCTTCCGTTCATCCTGGTTTCTGAGTACAAACCTACTAATGGAAGCGCAGGGGCTCAAGCTGCATTGCATCATGCTACTTGAGTTTTGCAGTCGGATTGGACAGGATACATGATACAGAGGTCTATTCGACAACACAGGAGGGGTTCAATGACGCTCAGCAGAAAGCCGCTCAAAGGAATGAGACAGCTCTATCCCGGAGAGAGGAGGGTGGAGGATTACATCGTGAGCGGCCTGACAAGGGCTGGCAGGGCATATGGATTCGAAGAATATGAGGGGCCTGTGCTGGAACCGCTGGAGCTCTTTCTTGCCAAATCCGGCAGTGAACTCGCCAGGGAACAGAGCTATAACTTCACGGATAAGGGAGGCAGGGAGCTTATCCTGCGTCCGGAGCTGACCCCATCCCTTGCGAGGATGATCGCTGCCGGAGGTGAACTGATCTACCCAGTCAGATGGATGTCAGTGCCACTATGCTTCAGATATGAGAGACCCCAGCGGGGAAGAGTCCGGGAATTCCTGCAATTCAATCTCGACATCCTCGGAGCCCCCTCTCCTGAGGCGGAGCTGGAAGTAATACTGGTTCTGAACAGGCTCATGAGAGGATTCGGAGCTGTCCCGGGACAATTCGAGATACGCTATTCCAGCCGAAAACTCGCCTCAGCCGTCCTGGCCCGATGCGGACTGAAAGCAGAGAGCCTGGAAGCGGCCTTTGCCGTTATCGATAAAAGGGACAAGCTCCCGTCTGAGAAATGGGAATCATGGGTACGGGAGATAGTTGGTGACAGTGCATATTCTGAAGCGGTCATACGGTTCAGCAGATGCAGATCTCTTGATGCCCCATGGCTCGTGCAGCTCATGGCAGGGGATGAATCGCTGGAGGAGCTCAGAGAGTTCTCGCGTATGCTCGATACAGCTGGTGTCGAAGCAGCCGTATTCGATCCCGGCGTGGTTAGAGGACTGGACTACTACACCGGTATAGTGTTCGAGGTCATGGACACGGGGAGCGAGAATCGGAGAGCTCTCTGCGGGGGAGGAAGATACGATGATCTCGTTGGTCTATTCGGCGGCCGTGGAGTCTCCGGTGTAGGCTTTGGTCTCGGTATTCTGACCCTGAAGCTCTTCCTCGAGACATACGATCTGTTGCCGGCCATATTATCAAATGCGCCTCCAGTCGAGCTGTTCATTGCGGCTCTATCTCAGGAGCAGAGGGCGTTCGTGCTGAACCTTGCAGAGAAACTCAGGAATGATGGTCTATCGGTGGAGACCGGTCTCGGAGGGAAGAACCTTCGGAGCCAATTCACTCTTGCGGACAAGCGCTGTATCGAATTCATTGCTGTTGTAGGTCCCCGGGAGATCGAAGAAGGCAGAGTGAATCTTAAAAGGAGCGGAAGAGAAGACCTGCAGGTCCAGATGGTCGATCTGGCTGAAGCGGTCAGGGCTGAGTAAGGCTTTTTCATTCGTATGCAGAGGAGCTGGATTCTGAGACTAAGTCATAAGGGTAGCCGGGTCGCTCTGATCATTGTTGCCCTGCTGCTGTTCGTTCCACAGTTTCTGGTATGGAGCCAGCCGGGGAGTTTCGATCTATCCGAACTCGCAGCCTGCGCGGGTCTCATTCTGCTCTATAAGGTTCTTCATCCAATTCTCAGCAGGCTGCCTCTAACCAGTCTCCTTTATCTAACTGTCTTCCGTATGGGTTTCGTCCTGCTCTTTGCCAGCCTTGCCGTTACACCCATCGAATCTCCCGATGGGGAGGAGGAGGGTTCTCCAGATCATAGCGTAGACGTCCTGCATCCCTCTGGAATGGAAGAGCCTCTTCAGGCGGAGAGCAGTTGGGTGAGCACTATTGAGAGTCTTGCGCATGACGGGGGACAGGCGATACGGAACTCCGGGATATTCAGCGGCAGCGGGACCTTCGGCACCACTCTCGGTGCTGTCGGAGATGTAACCTCGACGACTGCAGAGGTTCTGATCAGAACTGTCTACTCCGGGTCCAACGTTGTCCGCGAGGATTCCATCGTTATGAGCAGGGATCTGGAATCAAGGGGCAAGCGCCCTCTCCCACTGCTGGCTCTTATCGCAGCAGCGGTCCTTTCAGTCACGCTTCTCGCCTCTCTGCGTGTTCTGGTCATGGTTGAGAGGAAGAAAGGCACGCTCGGACGGTTCAGGTTCCTTGTACTGATGGTTTTTCTTCAGGTGTTCTACATAACACTCGGCATAGAGACTCTTGTGTACAACTCCCTGTCAGGTCTCGAGTCAAATGTGAGGATGCTGCTGTCTATAAGTCCTTTCTATGTGCTTCTGATCCTGGCTGCCATCATCAATGGCTTCAGGGTCAAGTGGATCCACTACCTCAACCGCTGGAGGAAATATGTTGCTCTTATAGGTGCATTGCTGATGCTGGTCCTCTCACAGGCGATCCTGTCATTGTACTTCGCAGGCAGCCTCACTGTTGCATCAGCGGCGATAGGCACCTTCATCGGCTGTATCGCTACAGTCACTCTCTTCTACAGCACCGTGGCAGCGATCTCAATCCTCCTCCATCTTCCCAGCGCGAGGCTGGTAGACAGAAAACTCGAGCAGCTCCGCATACTCGACGGCCTCGGGCAGTCAATATTCTCTACTTTCGACGAGCAGCGGATCATGGCTGCATCTGTTATCCTGGGAAGAAAAATAGCTAGAGCGGATGAATGCTGGACCGTTCGGTTTGATGGAAGCGGCTTCCCGCTCTGGGAAGAGGCTCCGGTCGAGCATGGCAGACACTCGACCGACTACTCGGTCGAGTGGTACGCAGAGATGCTGCTCCGCCTTCAGGCTGAGAACGGCACGATACTCATCAATGGCTATCCGGGAACTGATCTGGCTGATATCGCAGGACCCTCGGCCCCTGCCCCCGGCTCACTGCTGGCCTCGCTCCTGAGGGTGAGGAAAGAGATCATCGGGATAATAATCGCAACTTCCGACAAGCGATATGCATTCCTTAGTGAGTCGAAGGGGCTCTTCGGCACTTTCGCGAGACAGGTGGCCGCCGGTATCGAGAACACCAGGCTTATTTCGGCGGAACTGGAGCAGGAGCGATACCGGGAGGAACTCCTGATAGCCCGTTCCATTCAGGAGGGACTGCTTCCGGGGGAACTCCCCATAGTGGAGAGCTTCGACATCGCTGGTCTCAGTGTTCCAAGCAGTCAGGTCGGGGGAGATTATTACGACCTGTTCAGAATGCCTGATGGTCTCTGCGGCTTTGCTATCGCTGATGTGGCCGGAAAAGGAACAGCGGCCGCCCTTCTGATGGCGGCACTGGAATCAGCTCTGCATGCAATTGCTCCCGGCATCGGTAAGGACGCTGGAGCTGTTGTATCCAGGCTCAATAATCTCATGACGCAGCGAATGCCGGATGACAAATTCATCACTTTCTTCTTCGGAGTCCTTGATCCTCTGGAGCGCACGATCAGCTATTGCTGTGCGGGACATGACCCCCCCCTCCTCCTTCGGCTGGACGGCAGCACAGAGCATCTCGACCAGGGTGGACTTGTTCTGGGAATAGTCGACAATGCCAAGTATGAGACCGGACAGGTGACTCTTAACAGGGGAGACCGGCTACTGCTCTATACCGATGGCATCACAGAAACGATGGATGGAGAAGGGGAGGGGACCGAGTTCGGAGTTGAGAACCTCAAGAGATTTCTCGGGAGACATTCAGAACTCTCTTCACGAGACCTGCTGAACACTCTCCTAGTCACACTAAGGGATTACAGGGGTGATGAGACTCCCTTCGATGATATGACCCTCCTTCTGATAGGTGAGACCTCCGGCCGGAAACAGCTCATCGATGGAGAATGATATGACTCTGGAAAGGGCGAGAGAAACGGAGCGTGCAGAACTGTACGACCTCCTCAGGGAACAGATCAGCCATGCTCTGAAAAGCAAGGCGGATCCGCTGCAGAGGTTACAGCTCACCTGCGATCTTCTCCTTGATGGCATTTCTCAGTGCCAGTGGGCGGGTTATTACATTGCGGACCCGCTTGGAGCTCCGATGCTCCTCCTCGGACCTTCTGCAGGTCCTGCGACCGAGCACACCAGAATTGCATTTGGACAGGGCATATGCGGCCAGGCGGCCAGCACACTCAAGGCCTACGTCATAGATGATGTTTCCAGTGAAAGCAATTATCTGTCTTGCAGTCCGGAAGTAAGGTCCGAGATCGTAGTTCCTATCTTCTCTATGGGTGTATTTGTCGGTGAGCTGGACCTCGATTCGTACCATACAGGAGGTTTCGAAGACAGTGAAAGGACCCTTCTCCAGTGGCTTGCCGTGATCGTCTCAGAAGATGCTCGAATGGTGAGAGAGTCTATGCGTACTGCCGGGGCATCTCCATGATGATCCGAAGGATCGACTGATTTGAACAGATATCTCTCCCGGGTCTGCGGCGCCGGCTTCTGGATGATAGGAGCCGCGCTGATCATCGCAATGCTTTCCGACCGTTTCATGTTGGTTGCGTTACTCCTTGCACTCCCCGGAGTGCTCTTCCTTCTTGCAGGTTCACCTCTGAGAGTGCTCTCGGTAATCATCGGCCTGCAGATCGTGCTGACTGTCACGCAGCTTTCATCAGCCCAGCTGTACATCGGCTTCATGGCTTTCAGGGTGGATGACCTTCTTGCCATCTGGCTTTTCTGGCTCTGGCTTCTCTCGCTGCCTGACAAGTCGATGAAGGATGTGAGGGTTGGACCATCAGGCTACTGGATCGGAGGACTGCTAATACTGCTCCTTCTGGCTGTCCAGCGCGGTTTTTCAGCCGGTAACAATCCAGAATTCATCGGCACTCAGATCAAGACGTATGGTGCATATCTATTCTACTTTCCGCTTCTCTGGGTCCTGGCATCTGAGAGATCCAGAGAGGTCCTCTGGAAGGTACTTGTCTCATCCGCAGCTCTCGGAGGATTCGTATTCATGCTCAAGGGTCTGACCGGAGCGGGGGAAGGTGTCTACTTCCGGGACCAGACAGGGCTCAGGATCGGGACGCGGCAGCCCAATGCGATCGGCGCTGTCCTGATGATGATGCTGGGAAGCCTGTGGAAAGACTGGAAGCGCAGGCCGCCCCTGCTTCTCATTCTTCCAGCGATCCTTGTTATGGGCGGAGCGATAGTACTCTCCCAGACCCGCGGTCTCTGGGGAGGTATCCTGCTGGCTCTTGCAGCGGCCTGGATCCTCAACCTGTTCAGGAAGGACCCGGGTGTGAGACTCGGCCGGAAGATGATAATCTCCATTACTGTACTCGCGATCTTCATCGGGCTTGTGGTCATGACCGTATCCACGCTCGGGATAATCTCCGCAGCGGATATAGCCGAGAGGACCGGCAATGAGTCCGGGAGCTACATCACTGATGCCTCGGTCATGTCCAGGCTCCTATCCTGGCTGGCTGTCATAGAGAGGT
>JAOZQW010000314.1 GCA_029932015.1 Candidatus Fermentibacteraceae bacterium | reverse complement strand
GAAGGTCTCGTCCTCATTGAATCCTTCGAATCATGTAAGCCGGACACAGATTATACCCTCGTAAGCCACCTCCCACTCGCATACCTGTCACCGCCGAGGGGCTTCTTCAGGGGCTCCGCAACTGCGGGAGAGGAGTTTTCGACCGAGGTCTTCGTGCCCATCGACGCTGCGTCCGGTTCTCTCTCCAGGACACAGTTCCTTTTCCTCAACACTTCGATCCTGGCAGCGGCTTCAACCTATCCGGCTCCGCTTCTGGTCGGCTCACCGGCATCGGGTGACACGACAGGACCTGATATCGAACTCTGGGTGCAGGGATACAGGAATACACTGAATCCTTCAGTGACAGGCTCGATAACCATCAGGGCTGTTCTGTCGGATGAGTCCGGCATCAATCTCCTCGGCGGCACAGGCAGGCAGCTTTCCCTCTACATAGACGGTACCGCCCGGGATGTCTCGGAGTACTTCAGGTACAATCAGGGCTCCGGAGTGACCGGTGAACTTACGGTTGAGATAGGCAGCCTTGAGCAGGGAGCGCATCAACTGGATCTCAATACATTCATTTTCGATTATCGGGGATACGGTCTGAGTGAGGGATCTCCTGATGAAGAGGGGACATACTCGGATGCTCAGGCGGCCTGGGATTACCTTGCAGATCTGAAAGGTATCCCGCCTGACAGCATCATCATATTCGGTCGGTCAATCGGTGCTGCAATTGCATCGCATGCGGCCGCAGACAACGATCCGGGATTGCTGATACTCGAGTCGCCTTTCTCTTCGCTTCGGCAGCTCGGATCCGAACTGTATCCCTGGCTGCCGGTGAAGCTGCTGTCGGGATTCGACTATTCGACAGTTGATTTCGTTACTACAGCTGACTGCCCTTTGATAGTCATCCACAGCAGGGAGGATGATATCATTCCCTTCGAGCATGGCCAGCACGTGTATGAAGCTGCAACACAGGAGAAGAGCTTCCTGGAGATATCGGGAGATCACAACTCCGGCTTCATGGTATCAGGGGCCGTGTATTCGGGGGGGCTTGATTCGCTTCTCAGTGAATACGGTATTTAACTGTCAGAATGATTGAGTTCAGGCCGGTATTCTGCAACAGATGGAGAAAGATTGCTTCGATTTCTACTTATCACTGCTTCTGAGAGGTGGCCAATCACTGGTGTCTTACCGGCATCTGCTGATGCCATGATTCAATCGTTTCCGGAAAGCTCCTGAGGCTGAGGAAGATTCTCCAGATCATCAAGGTCTCTATACCGGCCCGAGGCCTTTTTATTCTTGAGTAAATGTCTTAACGATATGATGTTCACGCTTTGTCCATCAATCATGACAGATTCCCGTTCGGAATAGCATTCAGAGAAATCAACACCATCAATCTCTGTCAGTACTTCGATACGCATTGGTGGTATTCCCATGCGTATTATCTTTCCCTCCTCCAGGAACAGTTCAGTTGTGATGGTACTGTCATGCATACCGAATCGCCTGTAGACATCAACAAGTTTTGATGCATTAGAAGGGGACACTGCTACCCAGATGTCAATATCCGCGGTAGTACGAGGATAACCATAATAACCAACGGCATAGCCGCCGATGAGCAGGTATTCTGTCCTAGACTCGTTCAGCAACCTCAAGAACTCTTTGAACTCTTCCGGAAGCATCTGCTCGACCATAAGCTGCCTGCCTGTGAATCTGAATGGCACGCAATCTCGCTTCCGGGGATTGCCTTAACCAGTAATCCCTGTCAGACGAGTCATCAGTATCAACGACGGATATTGCAGTTCTCTCCAATTTCATATTTCAAAAATACCACAAATGTGTCGAATTCACAAGAAAGCTCACAAGTCATCCCGCAGAAGGTACTTCAGATACAGAGTGGGCCGGTCTTGTCAGCCAGTCCTGAGAAGATACCGCTTCGATCACATGAGTCTCGCTTGAGCAAGTACAAGGGATGGGTTCGTACTCCCCTCCATTCTGAATTCTCCAATCTATCGAAATAACATCAGGCTAACTCATCTATAGAATAGTAATGGGTTAACTTGACGTCACTAGACGACCGGTCTATTATTGAACGTCAAGAACTGATTCAATCTGAATACCGATGGGGAGTGATGTATGACGAAATCGGATGGGCTCCTGCTCTACGAGTATCCCGGAACTCGTTCTGCCAGGTGTCGATGGACCCTGCAGGAGCTGAATGTCCCTTTCAGTGGAATTAGCATTGATTTCAAAGGCGGGGGACACAGGGATCCCGAATTCCTGAAGCTCAATCCCTACGGCAGGGTACCTGTCCTCGTTGAGGGGGATATGGTGCTCTGCGAGTCGGCTGCGCTTTGTCTCTCTCTTGGAGACCGGTATCGGGACAGGGCAGTTGTTCCGGAAGCGGGTACGAGGGACCGGGGATATCACGATCAGTGGGTCTTCTTCTGTACGAATGAACTGGAGCAGCCGCTGTGGAGGATTTTCCATCAATCGGTGCTTTATCCTGAGGATAAGCGTTTACCTGGAGATATCGAGTTCGCCAGGGAGGACTTCAAGGGAGCAGCCAGGATCCTGGAGGAATTCCTTCATAACAAGCATTACCTTGTCGGTGACCGGTTCACTGTTGCTGATATCATCACCTCATATACGCTGTACTGGGCGGACTCCTACGGCCTTCTGGAAGGCTTCCCAGCCCTCCAGGACTACCTGGTCAGGCAGAGCGAACGCCCCGCCTGTCCGGAGGAACTGAATCGATAGAGACCTCTTTATTCACAGCGGATCGTTCCCTGATCTGCTGTGGATATCTTCACACAGGAACTTCGATCACCTGAGGATCTCAGGGCGTTGACCTGGATGCAGAGACCTCCTTATCATCTTCCTTCGTGAGTATGGCGTATTGTGACAAAGGTCCCAGTATTGGCTGGGGAGGGCTCCCATAATCTGTAGTCCATCATCATGACCGAGAGTTCAGGCAGCTGGGTATTCGCCGTGATCCTCGATCCCCTGGAGGGTGGGAAGAAGGACATTGCGAAGGTGTCATCCGATCTGCCCAGGGTCAGGGTCGGCCGCGTTTCGAAAGTGAAGCACGCGAAGGGGATACTGAGAAAGGCAAGGATCAGGGGGAAACGCTCGATAC
>JAOZQW010000042.1:11514-11800 GCA_029932015.1 Candidatus Fermentibacteraceae bacterium | reverse complement strand
GAGCTGAACTTTCTGGAGCGGATGGATCAGTTGCCATGGATTATCTGCGGTCCAGAGACCTTGCAGCGGACACAATTGATGTACTCGGTCTGGGCTGGGCACCGGAGAGCGGCCCTCTGACAGCCTTTCTGCGAGGGAAAGGATTCTCAGACAGCCAGTTGACAGAGTCGGGCATGTGTCTGCGTTCCCACGATGATCCCGACCGTCTGTTTGACCGCTTCAGGGGAAGAGTGATGTTCCCCATTACAGACCGGAGAGGCCGGATCATCAGCTTCGGCGGACGACT
>JAOZQW010000042.1:0-11504 GCA_029932015.1 Candidatus Fermentibacteraceae bacterium | reverse complement strand
GCTTGTCTCATCCAGGGACACTTCAGGTAAAGCCCCCAAATATCTGAACGGACCTGATTCCCCTCTCTACAGCAAAGGTGACATGCTCTACGGTTACCGTGAAGCCGTAATTGCTGCGCGGGACCTCGACATGATCATTCTGGTCGAGGGTTACTTCGATCATGCCCGATTCTGGCAAGCCGGTTTTCATTGTGTTGCAGCCACCTGTGGTACGGCTCTCACTTCGGCTCAGGCCAGGCAACTATGTGCGGTTCCCGCCGAGATACTCATCTGCTACGATGGAGATGCGGCCGGCCACAGAGCGGCTGTATCAGCCTCAGAGATCATCCTTGAACAGGGCCAGCTCCCAAGGATAATGGCGGTGCCCGACGGAATGGATCCTGATGATCTTATCCGCAGGGATGGTTCGGATGCTGTTCTGCAAATGGTTGACGCGGCCAGAGACCCAGTCAGGTTTGCTCTAGGGCTGCTCGGAGGCTGGGAATCCGTCAGTGGTTCAGGCAGGAAGGTGAAGGTGGTCAGCAGACTGACATCTCTGGCGTCATCCGCACGGGATCCAGTCACCAGAGAAACACTGCTGCGAGTTATTGCAGAAGAGACGGGATATACGCTGCGTACTCTGAGCGAACAGTTGTTCAGAAACGAGAAGAAAATCCGTCGAAGGAGCCCGGCACCGACGGATATCGATGGACTCCCCCCTCGGGATAAGACCATACTCAGGGCATTGATATCATCACCGGCCGGCCTTTCTGACCCCCTGCTCGATTTCCTCGAAGCTACAGACATGAGGTCTGAGATAGGAGCGGCACTGCTGGAGGGTTTCAGACTGCAGGCTGAAGAGGGTTTCGTTACAGTGCAGCTCTCCGGTCTCGATGAGAAGCTGGTCAGAGCCTGTGCAGGACTGCAGGCGGACCTGCCGGATGAACCAGACCCTGAGAACACCAGCAGTGTCAAGAATACGGTGCATATTGACAGACTCAAGAAGGAAGAGGTTAGTCTCACAGCCGAGTTCCCACGAGCAGACCATGAGCGGAAGCTATGGATCAGTCGCAGGAAGAAGGAGATCCTGGAGATCCGACGCAAGATGGGAAAGCGCTAGCTGTGGCTCTTCCGGAGCGCACCAAACGGGACCTGAGTTCCGGGACACTCTTCTACAACCAGCTGGATGTCGTGGAGCCTATGGACCCCGAGGAAGAGACGGAACTCTGCCGCAGGCAGGAGCAGAGCCGCTTCATGATGCTGGAATCTGTACTGGCCATCCCCCTCGGCAGAAAGATGTTCTTCGACCCTCTCAGGCAGCTTATAGCTGGTGAGGTGGTGCTGGACCATGTTCTGGACCCTGTTGTCTGGGGCATCGGCAACAGGGGGATGCTCCAATCGAGACAGGGAGAGATGAAAGACCTTCTCGATGGAATGAACAGGACTTATCAGGACAGAGAGATAGTCCGGAGACTGCATATTCGCTGGGTTCGACTGGAATCTCTCGGCAGGAAGCTGTTCGATGGACTGGAGCGGTGCAAGGGTCTGATAGCCAGGAGGAGAGAACTCCTGGCCATGCTGGACAGGGATGTTACCCTCACCAGGATGACAGCCATCGACAGGGAGTCGGCCATACTTGAGGATGAGAGTCCCATGATCCCGTCCTGGCTTGCATATCCCGAACTGGTTTCGATCAGGACTGAGCTGGATCTGCTTGAGATCAGGACTGGAAAAGGGATATTCGAATTTGCTACCGCAGCCGGGCGCTTCAAGGAAGCTCTGAAGGCGCAGTCGGCAATACTCGAAAGGTTCGTTGAAGCCAATCTGAAGCTTGTCCTTTCGCGGGTCAGGGGCTATTACACAGGTAATGCCATGGATGAGATGGATCTCGTTCAGGAGGGCTGTCAGGGACTGATGCAGGCGGTTCGGAGATTCGATTATGCCAGGGGTTTCAGATTCTCGACATATGCCGTCTGGTGGATCAAACAGGCGATACTGAAGGCTATTCTCAGACAGGCCAGGCTCATTCGGTTGCCTGCAGGAGTTCTCAGTAAGAGCTCACGGATAAGGGAAGTGATGGACATGCTTGCTCAGGAGAATGGAGAGATGCCAACTCCGGAGGAGCTCTCGACCCGGCTGGAGATGACTTCCGAAGAGGTCGAGAGCATCCTGACCTTCACTTCCGCAACACTCTCTCTCGATCACACCACCGGAGAGCAGGATTCAACTATCGCGGACTTCCTCGCCGGGAGGTTCGGCTCACCGGATAGACAGGTTCTCGGAAGAGACCTTCACCAGAGGGTACGAACCGCTCTTAAGGACCTTTCAGACCGGGACAAGACAATCCTTACCCTTCGTTTCGGTCTTTTTGATGGAAATCCATGCACTTTGAATGAGATCGGCAGGATATACGGTATCAGCAGGGAGAGAGTAAGACAGATAGAAGCCAGGGCCATCAGGCGTCTTCGCGAGCATGGCCTCCTCTCTCCGGGCTGGGAGGATGGGGAATGAATCCGCGAATGGCAGTCCTGCTTCTTTCAGTTCTTCTGTCTGCAGCATGTTCTGATCCTGCCGGGAGACCGGAAAGCGATGACAGGTTCATTGTGCTCGGACCATCTCTTGTCGAGCTGATGCACGTATGCGGATTTACCGACAGGATAGTAGGAACAGACAGATACGCTGCCTGGCCCCCGACTCTTGATGCAGCGGATATCGGAGGCTACCTCGACCCATCCCTGGAAGGAATAACAGCCCTGAATCCCACCTCTATCCATATTGTCGGACAGAGCCCGGATCTTGTAGAACTTGCGGCTTCACTTGGCGTTCCTGTTCATTCGTACCGATTTGATACTCTTGATGATATTTTCAGCTCACTTGATTCCCTCTCCGCCAGGTACGGAGGAGATGCCGGGGCATTCCGTATCGAGCTTGAAGCCAGGCTGGATTCAATAGCCCGGTCCATTGAGGATCGTGGTGCCGGCGGCGCTTCCGTGATGATCGTTGTCTATCACGAGCAGGGAGCATCGAGTATGACAATTGCCGGGGGCGGAACCTTCTTCGATGGTATCCTCAGGAGCATGGACTGTTCCCTTTCCGCACCTGCCGCAGGCAGCTGGCCGATGATCTCCGCTGAAGGGGTCCTCGAACTGTCGCCTGATGTCGTGATATGCCTGAATCCCGGTGCCGCCGACAGCCTTGCTGTCAGACAGGCGGAGAAAGATTACTGGGGTTCCCTCGGATTTGCCCGGGACAGGGTATTCTGCCTCTTCCAGTCGTATCTGCTGATCCCCGGAGGCAGACTGGCCCAGACCGCTGAACGGATATCGGAATGTCTGCCCTCGAGATAGTCGGCCTCAGAGCCGGATACGGAGGGGAGCCTGTCCTGACAGGTATCGATCTATCGGTTGCAGATGGGGAGATATGTGGTCTGATTGGTTCCAATGGCGCCGGCAAGAGCACTCTTCTCCGCGCGGTTCTGGACCTCGGTGTAGACTTCGAGGGTTCTATCATGATCCATGGCTGCGAGGGCAGAGGGATGCCACCGATGGAGAGAGCCAGGCTGGTCTCCTATCTTCCCCAGAATTTCAATCCCTGCTCCCGGCTTACAGTGGGGGAGACGGTGCTTCTCGGGAGATTTCCCTACAGGAGCAACTGGTCTACGGATTCAGAGCGGGATCTGGAGATCGCCGAGAGGAGCATGCGCGAATGCGATATATGGGAGCTCCGTGACAGGGTCTTCACCAACCTGTCAGGGGGGGAGAAGAGACTTGTCCTGCTGGCAGCGGCACTCGCCCAGGAACCGAGGCTTCTTCTTCTTGACGAACCGGGCTCTTCCCTCGATTTCAGGCATCAGCTCAACATGTGGCTCCTTCTCAGACGTCTGTCATCCAAAGGTATCGGCATTCTTGTCAGTACTCACGAGGTGGCTATGGCCGGTCGCTTCCTCGACCGGGTGCTGGTGCTCTCCGAGGGGAGGACCGCGGCTTTCGGGACCCCTTCCGAGACGTTCACCCCGGATATCCTGTCCGAGGCCTTCGGTGTTCAGCTGACTGTCACCAGGGATGCGGAAGCCGGCTCATGGAGCATCATCCCGGAGATCAGAACATGAGTTCCAGTAATAAGATGGTCAGGAGACCGGGAGCCCAATTCTGGGTGCTCATGCTGGCAGCCATAGCGATAGCGTCTGTTATCTCCCTGATGGTTGGACCGCTCAGCGATCCCCCCGGCTGGGTCATCTTCCGTCTCAGACTGCCAAGACTGGTCCTTTCCCTTCTCACCGGCGGGTCACTCGCTGTCTCCGGATGCGTACTCCAGTCGCTTCTGCGGAACGATCTCGCTACACCTTACACCCTGGGAATATCCGCTGGAGCCGGACTTGCAGCCGGTTCCCTGATAGTCGCCGGGATTGCGGTTCCGGTACTCGGCATGGTGGCTGCAGGAACCGCAGGAGCTCTCATTGCGGTAGGCGCCGTCTATGCGATCTCAGTGGCTGCGGGAAGGCGTGATACGGGTTCGACGCTCCTGCTGGCGGGGGTTACCGTGAATCTGGTCGGAGCCTCGTTCCTCCTGCTCATGGAGTACTTCACCGATGCTAACAGGATAATGGAGATCATCCGCTGGATGATGGGCGATATGGCCGTGGTCGGATGGGCCAAACCGGTCTTCCTGCTGGTCCCCTGGGCTGCCGGGATGCTGCTCGTTCTCAGAAGAACAGGGGTTCTGAACCAGATCGCACAGGGGGATGACCTAGCCGCCACGAGAGGTGTTGCCGTCAGGAGAGAGAGGAACATCCTGCTGGCTGCGGCGGCTATACTTGCCGGTGCCACAGTCGGTGTTGCGGGTCCTGTTGGGTTCGTGGGACTGATAGTGCCTCACAGCATGCGAAGACTTGCCGGAGCAGACTACAGATACCTAGTACCCGCCTCTGCCCTCGGAGGTATGCTCCTCATGGTGGTCGCTGATTCCATTTCACGGGTTGTTATCAGCCCTGCCGAACTACCCATCGGGATTGTGATGTCGATGGTCGGTGGTCCGTTCTTCCTGATGCTCCTGCTCAAAAAAGGCAGACGCCGGAAGCACTAATTCAATTTCTTTCAGAATCATGCTTCGGTGATGCATATAACTGCATTTACTGCATGTAGCTCAAACCCGGTACGCCAACCTGAACATTGTTCGAACACCCTTATCCCTCTCTATCTCCCTACCTGCCATCTATCTCGCTAAGCAGGCCTCCCAGGAAATGCAACAAAAACCCCATTGTCTATGCCCGATATCTCCAGGATGAGATTGTTCGTGAGGGCCTTACACGCAGGCAGCTCGCAGATAGGCATGGGGTTTCATCAGACAGAATAACCCAGTGACTCTGTCTGCTGAAGATGCCAGAAGAAGAACAAGTCCGAATCGTTGACTCGGTGACTTCTAGGATAGACAGCACATCACAGAGAGAAGGCTGAGAGCGCTGCGATGGAGGCAGTCGTTCTCTGCTTTGTGCTGAATTTCCTAGTCAAAGGACGGCTATTAGTTACCTGTCTCATTATGGCACCATTGACAGCAACATCTTCCATATGAATAGTACCAATAGTAGTAGAAATAACCTGATGGAGGAATTTTATGTAAGCTCCCCCCCCCCCCTGATGTATAGGATAAACATATCGTGCTTCGTATTCGCCCTTCTCCTGTTGCTGACAACTCCAATATTCGCCGATCCCCCTCCATCCAACACCATCCCCATCATGGGTATCAGGCCCTCCCTTGAGGAGATCGATTCCGAATTCTTCTGTCTTCTATCATGGATGTACTTCGACGGGATTGTACGTTCAGGTTACCATATTCCAGAACTAATCGAGAACCTGGTGGAGCCTGCCGAAGAGACCGGCATGTTCATAGTGCCGACCCCCCATGAACTATCCTGGAATCACAATTACGCTCGGATGTTCGATATGGACGGTGATACCGTCTTCGTCCGTCCCGCCTGGAAAGGCATGATAATCGGTGATTCTCTGATTACCGAAGATATTCTGCTTGAAACCTATAATGCCTATGACTTCAGGGATTCGCTTGAGCATGATGCAGACCTCCTCAGCGATAGTCTGGAAAATAGGGATTGCATCTGGTTCTACTTCATGTACGATGAGGGTCCTGCCAGACAGTGGAGACGCATGGTCAGCGACAGTTCAGCCTATGATGACTACATCCCGAATATCTTCACTCAGGACAGGGATTCAATCTATCGAGCTGCCTACGACAGCACCATGTACTTGCCCACCCTCGAACTGGTAGACCCTACAAGTGTTCTCTCCTGGCTGAAGTATGAGGTCGAGGATGCCGATCCGACCAAGACACTCGATATTCTGTTCTCAGTAATGCATACGATCCGTGAGGACAGTTCATGGGCTGATTACGATAATCTGGACCCACTTATATCTTCCACATTTTCTCTTCAGGCTACGGGAGTCCGCTCCTACCTTTCGATGGAGCATCAGGGATACGATTCGGACTCATTGCTTGTCCCCGTCGATAACTTCCCCGATTTCCTCCTTGTCGATGTCTATCCCTTCCGGCAGGTTGGGATCCAATATCAGAGTGATTCCTCATACACACCCTGTCTTGGTGATTCCCTGAACACCTGGCTTCTTGATCACTTCAGCGAGGGCTTGGATTCGACCTTCATTACTGTAAGGCAGATGGCGCTTTCACAGGACCGGGATATCTCCGGCTACTTCATGCCGCAGGCTTTCGGTACGGTGGGGGATTCGGTAATGTGGAATTCTGAAGGAACTGAGCTGGCCTACGGAACCTATCCCTACAGAGTGCCAACTCCTGCCGAGTTTCTCATGACATGCAATCTTGCCCTGCTGAGGGAAGTGAAGGCATTCTTCCCATACATGCTCACTACTTACACTGCTACCGGTGATGTAGAGAAGACCAGTGCAGGTCTACTGGACAGGAACAACATCCCATTCGATGCTCCATATGAGGAGTGGGTGTACAGGGACAGACAGCCCGATGACTTCTACTTCCTCCCGCCGGACTTATTCCCACCCTTCATCGACTCGCCATACGATTTCGACCCTCTCTACGACCTTCCCAGCAGACCCATCGCCATACCTGGATGGGAGCGGAATAGGGAAGAATATCTCCTCTGGAAGTTCAAGGCATACGGCAGGCTCTGGAACAGCATGCGAGGTACACTCCGACAGTTCGCTACGGTTGCCCCGGAGCTATCCACTCTCTTGTGGTGGCAGGGCCGGGAGTACGATGCAGAGATAGCATCGAGGGATTCGGTCAATCTCTACGTTACGCCCGAGATAAGGGTCTTCACCGATACCACGGAGTCAGCAGCCTACCTCTTCTATGTGAACAGGCACTGTCGTACGAAGGAGCTGCCTTTCGAGGTCATGGTGGATGAGGACGACTTCCCTAGTGGCGTCATCACGCAGCTTGCCCTTGACCACTCAAGAAGGTTCATCATCCCGGTGGAAGAAGATGACGGACTCTATTCACTTCTCGATACTCTCGAAGCCGGGCAGGGCAGGCTTGTTGAATTCGTGGACTCGACATTGGATGCTGATATCAGGATAACTGACCCCGATATTGCTGTCCTCCTCTCCGAATCCAACAGGAAGACCTTCGATTTCGAGTTCACGGCAGGGGATGATATCGACATTATTGCGACCTTCTTCAATATGGGTACTGATTCAACCGATGATGTCATTGTCACCTGCACGGACCTGACCGAGGATACGGAGATCGACCGGGACACACTCGACTTCGACGGGCTCTCCACGGCAGGATGGGTCTGTGACTCAGATAATGGAAAGTTCACCTGGGAGACCGATTCATCAGATGTGGGCATACACAGGCTTGAAATACATGCGGAGCCTTTGAACGGTGAGCCCGACACGCTGGACAACACCGCTATGGCTGTTTTTCTGATACAACCTCGGGATTATGCCACACAGGTAAGGAAGGATGCCTGGGACATGACGGAGGACAAGGTAGGCCCTCCCGACTGGTACACATCGGATGTTGACACACTCATCGGCTGGAGTTCCACATTCACCGACTCTATCAGTGGGATGTTTGAGGGAGTCATATCAGATCCGAATGACACGAACAGGCTTTACCTCGAACTGGATAAGATCAAGGAGATCAACCCCGAGCGCTATCACATGCTGAGTCTTGCGGGTATAACCATGGTGCGCTCTCTCGACGTATATCTGGGATGGAGGGATGACAGGGACTCAGTCTACGTCGTGGACACAGGACTCGACATCAGCCCAGACTGGATTGAAACTGATCCTCTCTCAATTGGTTCCATATCCGGGGACTGGGGAGACTACGATGTTGAGGAGATCTGGTTTGAGTTCAGAGCTGGATCCCAATTGGCCACTAGCGTGCGATTGGGTTGGGTCAGACTGACGGAGTAGGAGGATCGCATGAAGCTCATCATATGTACAGCACTCCTACTCCTGTTTGCGCAGGCGGCAGCATCTGATCCTCCGGCGATTGTATGGGGGAGACTCTTCCTCACTGGCTCACTCTTTTATCACGTTGAAGAGACATCCAATGGAGGATTCATCGTTGCAGGCCGTGCAGGAGAAGGACCCAACAAGAGCGTATTTCTGTTTGATTCAAATGGGAACCTCGTCTGGGATTACGGTGTCTCTGGGTACGATTACTATCAGAGCGCCCGTTGGGTCGAGGAGCTGCCCTCCGGAGAATTCATCGCCACGGGTTCATGCCGCCTTGCTGCCGCTCCATACACCTATGAGTTGTTTATCGCCAGGATCGATGCAGATGGCAATGAAGTATGGGCAAAACAGTACGATGTTGATGAGTCCACCGATATTGGATACTGCATCCTCCCTCTCCCGGACGGGGGCTTTGCAGTCTGCGGAGTGATCAATCCCTTTGTTGGAATGGATCAGGCCTGGATACTGCGAACTGATGCAAGTGGAGACACGCTCTGGACCCGACAGTGGGGGTGGATCTGGAACGATGACGCTAAGAGGGTGCTGTACGATGGAGGAGATCTGACCGTTCTGATCCAGGGAAGGCTGGAATCGACTTCGGGAGGACCTCATATCGTCAAGTACAACCTTGACGGCAATCTTCTTTCTGAAACACCCATTCCAGATCTGTATGGCGAGAAAGGCGGTGATATGTGCCTTTCTCCCACGGATGACTGCTACACGATGATCACATACTACCACCCGGATCTCTGTCATGTGGACGATCTGGGCAATGTTCTCTGGTCTTATGGGATTCCTGGAGCCAGTCAGCCTTACGGCTACTCTATCAACTCGACCATGGACGGCGGGTACATCTACGGTGGGCAGAACACCCCTGACCCAGATATACCCGGCTCTCAATACTCCGGCATGATCGTGAAGTTCGACTCAGTAGGACAGGAGATGTGGAGGGATTACGTCTATAATTCCAGTTGCCGCGTCATCTACTCAATCATGCAGTTATCGCAAGGTGGCTACATCGCTGCAGGATATGGAGGGAGTAAAGGTCTCCTCATCCGCTATACCCCTGAGGTAGGCATTGAAGAAGGCAGCACCCTCCCCGCTCAGGTCACTCTGCATCAGCCCACTCCCAATCCTTTCACTTCCAGTCTCAGTGTTAGTTACAGTCTTCCCGTGAGTATGCAGATCTCGCTATCGGTGTATGATGCCTCCGGCAGGTTTGTTGGAGAGCTTGAGAACACTGTTATGGATGCAGGCGAATACACATCGGAGTGGGATGCAGGAGTGTTACCTTCAGGTTGCTACGTGATCAGGCTGGTTACAGAGCAGGGAGAGTTCGTCAGGAGCTGTGTGCTGATAAGATGAACATCAACTAATCAAGAGAGCGTAATACTTCAGCCCGTATATGAACTTGGCTCAGATATCATTGATCTGTTCGGTGAAAGTACTCAGCCTGAGAAATCCTGATCTGTCGGGGATGAAGGGTTCTACATCATGTATGAGCGAGGTAATTGAAACCGATTGAATTCTGGCCAGAAGTCTTTCCTGAAGCTCACTTTTCTCAGCGATGCCGCACTTGTCCGCCAGGTAGGAGTAATCCGGGGAGGTTTGAGCAAGAAGCCATGATGCATCGTAAATATCTCTGCCCATGAGTCGCTTCCGCATCAGGATCGCGTTCAGCTTCTGTGAGAGAAGAACATCAGAGGGCGTCACTGGAATCCGGGCAATGACATCCAGTCTGTTGAGAAGCCTGATAGAAGGTCTGCAGTCATATTCCTGCGGGAAGGCATCGATCTTGATCATCATCAGCTCATCCGGATGTCCTGTAAGCTCCCATGTCTGAAGTATCTCAGGGAAACGCAGCCTGATGGTGACTGCCCTGCCGCAACGAAGGTCGGTCCTGCAATCAACATTCTCCAGCGAGAACCTTCGGACAAGACTCCTGCCGAGTTCGGAGAAATCTCCTGCAGTCAGGCCACGATTATCAAAGTCCAGATCCTCGGAGAATCTCTCACAGCCGAAGAAGATGTGTATTGCTGTTCCACCCATGAACACAAGATCAGAGCCGAAAGTGGATTCGTATATGTACTGCAGAGTCTTGTACTGCAGATATTCCCTCAGCATGGACCTTCTGAATGATGAGGGAAGACCAGTGAAGTATCCATACACCAGTTCTCTTTCAAGCAAGTCCCACGCTCCCTGTCAGCATTGACACTCGACTAATGAGAGTCCTGCTTCCGAAGAGGGCAGCATAATGCATCAACCGTTCTCTTGAGAGAAGTTCGAGTGCTCTCTGATGGTCTATCCTGATCTCCTCGATATCTTCCATGGTTCTGATGGATGGCTCAAGATACAGAAGATCGACTATGGCCTTATTCGGACAGGCTATCATGTAGGCGAACGAATTCGACCTGATGACTTCGTACCCTGAGTACGCTGCAGGCTTGATAGTTCTGTAAAGCAGCCTGCCGAAAGGTGTCTCGATCCTTCTTGTTTTTCTTGTACTGACGGATGTGACGGCAGCAACCGTTTCCGGGATGAGTCCGTAGATGGAGAGGGCACTCTGAAGCGAGATATAGGAAGGACTGTATATCCGGTTAGCGGCAGCCATCATTCTGCTTTCATCGACCTCATCATCTGCAAAGAGGTAATAACCCCTCGCCACCTTGACTACCTTGCCGCCTGCATGCCAGAGAGAGAGGTACTGCTGTCTGAAACCCGGCTCAAGAATCCGCAGATCCTGAAGAGAGAATACAGGCAGGACCGACAACTGACTTCTGGCTGCAGCGAACTTCATATCATTTCCTTTCCACATAGAAATATATGTGAAATAGAAATGAGACGCCAGGTGTCAATCTAAACCGGATAAAGCAGATTAAACAATTGACAAACTCTTATCACTGTAATTGATTCAGGCGCAAAGTCGTAAGTGGTACGAGTTTATTCCTCTACGGGGTCCTCCACCTGGAGGGCGGCGAGTGAATCCTCGATAGCCGAGGCGTACACCTGCCATTCCTCGCGACGGTCGTGCACTTCATGGATCCTGTAGAG
>JAOZQW010000041.1 GCA_029932015.1 Candidatus Fermentibacteraceae bacterium | reverse complement strand
AATCCCATAACCGAAAAACTGTGATGTATGTCACTATAGCGATTATCAACAGAGGAACTTGATGGATCCATCAGGCTATTGGCATCCCCGTCAGCAGCCTGGATGCTAATCGTCATTCTACCGGTCTCGCAGGCTGAAAGATCATTGAAGGTTCCATGCCAGGTGTCCTTGTATTCAGCTTCCTCGGGACAGTTTGTCCAACTCCAGTCCAGCCCGGCGTCTGAAGCTGTTATCTCGTTGAAGGGAGATGTAGTACCTGCAGTGACGACCACTGATGTTGTATCCATCGGCTCAGTGAATACAACTGTAACATCCAGCGCTTGTTCCGGCAGCACCGCAAGATCAACAGGATTGTGCCACTCGGGGGTCAGTCCGTCAGCAGTCCAGTAAGCCTCCCAGATTGTGCGTCCTTCACAGCCAATGATTACCTGCTCGACAACAGGGGAGAAATTGTGTAGCTCTACATCAAGACTTACCTCATTCGTCTCAGTCGTATCCCATGCGTAACTCGTTACATCTATCCTGTAAGGACCATCAGGAAAAGCGGCAAGAACAGGATTTGCTGTAACGCTGGAAGACTGATTGTCAGAATCTGTTTGCCAGCAGTTCTCCTCAATGTTTGAAACACCAAAGCCCTCCCAGCCAGGAGCAGGGAGAGCATCACCACTATTGGACAGACAGTTGAGAGTTCCATATTCGGTTGTATAGAGTTCTCTGTAATGATATCTGAAGTAGAACTGCTTGTACTTGTCATCATGCTGAGTGCCGCCAAGCTCCCCCCTGAAATCAACTACATAGCGAGTATCAATTACTTCATCACCATTTGGTTTCTGGCGAACTACTTCCCATAATATCCTTCGGGGATTCAGTTCGTCTATTCCATCTGCATCAATCCCCGCATCCGGGATAGAGGCCATGCCATCGCCATAATGGGATTGACCAAACAGGAAATCAACTGCCTCAGAAAGATTTTCTCTGTCAAGTGTATCCTGCCATACCTCGGATACGGAAGTCCAGTTACTCCAGTCGAGGTAATCCATATCCGGCAGGAAGAACGATCTGTCACGATTCGTATCCCATCCCCACGTGAAACTATCGGCAGATATTGCTGAGGGAACCAAGTAATCAAGAGGATTACACAGGGCGGGTTCATCGGATAGATATGGAGCATTACTCCTCATGAAATGAAGATGAGGATGCCCCACGGTAGGATGCATAATACTTATTTCATCTCCGATATGGTGAAGTATAGTGGGATCTAGGAAATCAATATTGAGCTGATCAAGATGCTGATAACACCATCCTTCAGATCCCAATTGCTCTTCACCTATGACAATAACCCACTGCAGATCATCTTGGTTGTCAGAGATTGGTTTGGAAAAATAGTCACATGAATATCCATCGATGACATTGCGTACGATATCACATCCATCAATGGCAGAGGTATTCGCATCAATATCGATGCCAAAGTGAAAGTTCACACCAGATGTGTCAGGAACCTGATCCCAACCGATATGATGAGTTCCATAGGAAGAAAAGAGTGTTCGAGAAGAATCCTGACCATCTAGTGTAGTCCCAACTGGCCATGGGATGAAGTCTGGTTCTGCTGTAACGATAGAAGGAAAGTGAGTCAACACAGTGGTTAACAGTATAGTAATAGCTAGTTTTACCCGTTTCATTCTATCGGACCTCCCTGACCATCCGGAATGCAAATGGAGTGTACTGATCAGAATGCTCTTGGAAGATTAGAAAGGATCTGGAACTCTGAAGTACAAAACAGCCGTTTGGCGAAACACCCATTTCACCGGGATATCCGCGGGTCTCATGGATCAGAGTCTGATTCCAATAAATCTTTTGAAGGTTCTCAGTCTCATCCTCTATGTTGCTCAGAGTTGTCTCCCATACCGCTGAACACAGGCCGCTTCTTGAAGTTCTGAAGATTCGTCTTGCCCCCGGAATTGTCTGAGGTACATCCCAGATCACCTCAAGTGTGGAAGAGTCAAGTAAGTATCCCTGGGGAGATAGACACAGGAATTCCCCATCAGGTGAAAATTCCAAATCAAGTATCCAGATAAAGTTGTCATGGAAAGTCATCAGCTCATTAAGAGATGAATTGTATATTCCCAATCCGAAAGCCTTGAGTGGTATTGCGACGTATCTACCCTCGGGCGATACCGCTGGCGCTATTGGACCAATTCCGTAATGGCAGGGAAGGTCTATCTCGGCATTCAGGACACCATCGCAGAATAATGCAGCATATGCTTCTCTATTTGTGTGGCTCGCTAGATGGTGGCAGCCAAATATGGCGTATGAACCATCAGAACTAAGATCCCATGCGTACATTCCCTTTTCACCAAGAAGGATCTCATTGAATCTGTTATCAGAAGAAAGAAAACATCCAAATGACTCTCGACCTGGATGATCAATGATATCATTTCCACCTGAAGCTATTATTCCTTGTTGACCATTTCTTGATAAACGAACACTTCTACTCGCGAGTGCGATGTTCCCGATCACTTCGCCGAAACGATTCACAATTGTACCGGATTCACCATACATATTCAATGGCATATCCGGTGTATCCCAGGTTCTATCTTCGGTAATTGGATTTACTATGAAGTTCTCTCTCCAGTAATCCTCACCTGGTACAATGAAATCCGCATTAATACTTGTCCGATTACCTTCTTCATCGAAGAACAGATGCATCTGCTGTGCCAGGATCGCCCTGATCCTGCAATCCAGCCAGTACCTGTCCTCTTCGGGAATACTCTCATCACTCAGAATCTCTGCAAGCCATGGCATAGGGTAACCGTCTGTGAGGGAAGCTTCAAGCTCCTCAGGAGTCTCCGCCCTGAAGACCTCGATTACTTCAATATTCGAGGGCGCGGTGATCTCCTGCTCGGTCTCGGTACCAACAGCTTCCATATCGGTGCTGTTCAGCTCCTCACTCCAAGCCATGACTGCCACAACGACTAACGCTACAATCCCGTATCGCATGGATTCCCTCCGGTCATTGAGATGTCCAGATCCTTGGTGAATTTTATCATCTTTGAAATTACTTCATTAGGGGTGGGGGTATGTCAAGAGGGCCTAAAATCAACGTTGATTCATCTCTTCATGCCCTTGATTTACCGCTCGAATGAGATGTAGACGCCTGCATCAACTGATTGAAAGCCAATATCATTGAATTACTGTTGATCGAACGAACCCCGCCCCCTTTCAGGGACGGGGCTCTTTCTAACACGAAGTGGCGGACTCAGCAGTCCGCTTCCTGCTGTTTACCTCAGTACTGTGAATCTCCTGACGGCCTCACCCTGGGGGCCGGTGGCCCTGAGGAAGTAGATACCATCACTGATTGACTCAGGAACAGCCCAGGTGAAGCTGTGGTTGCCCTGGTCCATCTGTCCCTCGTGTACTACAGCGACCCTGCGACCGGACAGGTCGAATATCGAGATGTCCATGGCAGCCCATGAGCCGGTGTATACATCGAACTGAAGAGATGAGAATACAGGGTTGACGCCGGTGCTGGAAATGATGACACCGGAAGCGGGAACAGCTCCGCTGGCATCATGCGTGCCAACCGCAAGTGCGGCCACTACAGCGTTGTAGATCTGCACTCTGCCTGCACCGTACACGTTGTCCTTGCCGGATGCACCCCGCTCAAGAGCCGTGACCTCGAGAAGAGAGTCAACCTGTGCCGGTGAGAGCGACGGGTTGGCGTCAAGGATGAGTGCCATGCAGCCTGCAAGATGCGGAGTGGCCATCGAAGTGCCGCTCATGGTGGTATAGCCTGCTGGATTGGAATAAGAGCAGCTCAGGATATCAACACCGGGACCGGAGATGTCGGGGTCGATTAGACCTATCATAGGTGATGTATCAGGATAATCGTACCACGGTGAATCACCTTCCCAGGTGGAGTATCCCCGACTCGAGAAGGAGGCGATGTTGTCATTGCTGTCTGTGGCCCCTACCGTCACAACCGCGCTGAGCCCTCCGGTTGTTGTCTGATCAGGATGCAGCCATGGAGGAGGTACGTCACCGGGTGTCCGGATGTTACCCGGATAAGTGGTGCCGCCGCCCTCATTACCTGCTGCAATCGCATGGCAGATGCCGGCCGCGAGTACGTTGTTCTCGGTCTCTCTCCATGTCTGACGGTCAGGGTTATAAGACTGGGGCCAGCCGAGTGAGGTGGAGATGACATCAGCACCGTGGTCGATACTGAACTGGAAGGCGTCCCATACATCCTGCTCATCAGAGAATGATACGCCTACCCTGAGAGCCATGATGGTGGCGGATGGTGCAACGCCGCATGTAGTGCCGGCTGTGCCGTCACTGGCGACGCTTCCGGCGCAATGAGTGCCATGACCGTATGTGTCCATTGGATCACCGTCGTTGTCGTCGAAATCCCAGCCGTAATGGTATGTACCTTCGTGCCACATGTTGTTGTTGAGGTCGAGATGGTTGTAATTGACTCCGGTATCGACGACAGAAACGATAATTCCGTTGCCTTCGTAGCCCATGGACCAGACAGCTGGTGCACCGATCTTGTCGACTCCCCAGGCATTGGCATCGGTAAGCTCATCCGCGAGGGGAGCCCTTACGTCGACGGGTTCAATGAGGATGTCCGCGCGGTTCATGGGGCGGACATACAGGATGTCGTCCCTTCCGGCGATATCCATCACCACTTCGGGAGTAACGGAGACAGCGATTGCGTTGACTACCCAGAAGGGATGTACATCCTGGACTGAGCCGGTGCTGTATGTCGCGAGCTGCTGAAGGATGCCGGCCTGCGAATCAGCCGCACGATCCTTCATGACCTCGGCGGCGAAGTCCCTGCGGCCATCGCGGTCCATGCCGGCAGTGGCGTTCATGATGTAATCTGTATCGGCCATGCCGACTGGCTTGATGAGTACTCTGACGAGTTCACCCTCACCAAGCTGGGCGATCTCTTCCCTAAGCTCAGGCGTGACTGTCCCTGCAAGGACAGCCCCTGTGATAAGAAGCATGCAAAGAAGCGCTTTCATCATTCTCCATTCCCTTGTGTGTAGATAAGTCCAGTATCCTGCAGATTCTCTTGCTTAACACAAATTGAAAACTGTCGTTCCCGGAGCGGCTGAATGATCACTCGTCAACGGAAAGGTCGGTCACTTTCGCCTTCTGCCAGGCATCCTCCATCTGATCGAGGTCTGCCCTGTCAAGCGTTATTGCAGACTGTTTCAGTATACATTCCATCTTCGCGAAGCGCAACATGAATTTACGGTTACTCCTTCGGAGAGCAGCCTCAGGCTCGAAACCCATGAGTCTGCAGTAATTCACTATGCTGAAGAGCACATCGCCGAGTTCCTCGCGCTGGGCACCTGTGTCTCCGGTTTCGAGAGCCTCCTCGAACTCGGCAAGTTCCTCCTGCACCTTGTCCCTGGCACCTGAAGGGTCAGGCCAGTCGAATCCAACCTCCGATGCCCGCTGCTGCACCCTCCAGGCTGTCTGGAGCGCGGGCATGCCGCCCGGTATGGAATCGAAGAAACCCTCATCCTTCTTCTCCCGGGATTTGATCGCTTCCCACTGCTTCTCGACTTCAGATGGAGTGAGGTTGCATCCTTCGGCGAAAACATGTGGATGTCTTCTCACGAGCTTCGCGGAGATGGCCTCAATCACATCAGAAAGGGAGAACCTGTCGGATTCATCACAGATCTCGGCGGACATCACCACATGGAGAAGAAGGTCTCCCAGCTCATTGCGGAGCATGTCCCAGTCACCCTTCTCGACTGCATCAGCCACTTCGTAGGCTTCCTCGAGCATGTATGGTCTCAGAGTTTCAACCGTCTGCTCCCTGTCCCAGGCACAGCCGTCTGGACCTCGGAGCTTCCGCACTATCTCAAGGAGTTCTATAAGGGTTCGGGAGGGATCGTCAGCCATGAATGGCACCCGGACCAAACACCTCACCGGCTTCCATGAAGAGCTCTGACAGAGTCGGATGAGGATGGACCATCCTCCCGATGGATTCCGCCGGGATACCTGAATTGATGGCTATCACAGCTTCACCGACGAGACTGCTGGCATCCGCCCCGACTATCTGTACGCCGATGAGCCTGCCGTCATCCTCTCGGGCTATGAGCTTAACGAAGCCATCGGTCTCGTTCATACCCACGGCCTTACCGCTGGCGATGTAGCGGGAGAACTCGGTACGGACAGAAACACCTCTGCTCTGCCACTCCTCCTCACCCGGACCGACGGTGGCTATCTCAGGATGAGTGAATATGCAGCCGGGCATTGTGTCTGGATGGACCTTCCTCGTGCCGTCACCGAACATATGGTCCACAGCGGCCAGCCCCTGGGCACTTCCCGCATGGGCAAGCTGCCATTTTCCGGTAACGTCACCAGCTGCGTAAACAGCAGGCAGGTTCGTTAGAAGACAGTCATCGGTCACTATCCCGTAGCGGTTGAGCTCGATTCCCGCCTCGAGCAGCCCCATACCTTCGAGTCTGGGAGTCCTGCCTATCGAGACAAGGAGCCTGTCAGCAGAGATATCAGTACCATCCTCGAGCAGAACACTTGCCGAATCCGCGTCGGCCTTCACGCTGGAGGCGGGGGAACCTGTTCTGATATCAACTCCCGCCTTTCGGAGAGACCTGGATACTACTTCGGTTACATCCGAGTCTACCCCGGGCAGGATATCAGGGAGCATCTCGACAATGGTGACCTTGACCCCGAGAGTGGAGAATATCGATGCGAACTCGCAGCCAATGACCCCTCCGCCAATGATGATGAGACTTTCCGGAAGACTCTCCCAGGAAAGAACGTCCCTGCTTGTCTGCACGCCCTCGACCGCAAATGGACCGGGAAGCAGAGGCTTCGATCCAGGTGCAAGCAGAATGTACTCCGACTGGAGTTCCCTGGTCTCAGTTCGGACCAGACCCGGCCCTCCGAGTGTGCCGTGTTCAGCGATGAGTTCAATTCCCAATCCTCTGAAATGAGCCTCTATCCCTTTCCTGAGACGCTTGACGACCAGATCCTTGCGCTTGGCGAGAGCCTCCCATGTGAATGATAACTCACCTGTTAATCCGAACCTTTTTGCAGAAGCGGCATGTCTGAGAAGGGATGTACTGGCGATCAGGGTCTTTGTCGGGATACAGCCCCTGTTCAGGCAGACCCCTCCGAGGCTCTCCTCCTCCAGGACAGCCACCTTCTTCCCCATCTGAGCTGCTCTTATTGCGGGGATATAGCCGGCGGGGCCACCACCTATGATAACAAGGTCATATCTGTTCATATAAATTGCCGCCTTCTAGTATTTTAGCGGGTAGTGCCCCAATCCCGTAAGTGACGAATGGAGCGGTAGAGGCTATGATAAGTGCTGACCATCTGGAAAGGTAGGTTGAATTTGGCGCTTCTTCTCGCACTATGCCTGATGGGCGAATCACTGGATATGGACGAGCTCTCCGCGCAGCTCCATCTGGATACAGGTTACGCGCTCATGCAGCAGGGCCTCTTCGAACAGGCCGAAGCCGAGTTCAATGTTGCACTCGAATACCAGGAGGATTGCCATGCGGCGCTTCTGGGTCTCGGCATGATCTATCGTGCCTGTTCCTCGTGGGACAGGGCCGAGGGGCATTTCTGGGAATTCATAATGCGCTCCCCGGATGACCACAGGGGCTACTTCGAGCTTGCCTCTCTCTACATGGAGACAGGCAGACCTGACAGCGCCCTTATCATGGCTGACAGCGCTTTTCTGAGGGCTCCGATGAACCCGGAGATCTGGATGCTGAACGGTCGATCCGGACTGGCTACCGGTGATACGCTGGTAGCTGAAAGGTGGTTTGCCAGGTGTACTCACAGTGCAGGGAATGTCGGACTGGAGGCAACAATTTACCTTGCAGACATTTACAGGCTTACGCAGCGTGGAGCTGATGCCAGAGAGATCCTGCTCCCTGTTGCAGCTTCCGGATACTCACCAGCATTATGGAGCTTATCCAGGGTCTATCTTGACTGGGGAGACTACATGAGGGCAGTCGATGCAATCGAGAATTATCTGATGCTCTCTCCAGACGGTCCGTACGCAGATTCTGCATATCTGGTTCTTGAAAGTCTTGCCGAGTCAGGTGAGTATATAGCTCCGGACTGAGGTCCAATTCCGCAACAGTATACTGAACATCCAGTGCCACGCAACGGGGTGCATGGCACTGGATGTTCATTTCACCTGGCGGTTCTTCATATCCCGGAGAACTTTGAGAGCACTGCTCCCACCCCACAGGCTTATCGCAACTACAAAAGCAAGAGCCTCACCGAGGGTTATCCACAGCCTGGCGGCTATGGAAACGAGGGATGCCTGCGCGGGTTCGGCCAGAGGAAGAGCCACACCGATCAGCCAGACGAGTGAAACTTCTCTTACCCCGAGCCCCCCAGGAGAGAATATTGCCAGAAAGCCGACTCCGACGGCAGTCGGTAGAAGAAATGCTCCGGGGAACATCGGAAGATCAAGCCCGAAACTCCTGGCGAGATACACGAAAGCCACTCCCTGCAGGAGGAACACAAGGAGATAGACCGGAAGAAGCCTGAGAACACTGGTGAAACCTATCTCCTCAAGATCGATCTCCTTGCCGCTGATGCGGCTGATCAAGCCCAGAAGTCTGCTGAACGCGCCGGGATGAGCGGTCAGAACGATGATGCAGGCGGCTGCCGCCACGACCAGAATGCTGACGCCAGAGCCAAAACCAAGATTAATCGCGATCATGGGGACGACAGGGATAGCTGTCAGAAGACAGCCGGAGATGATGAATAGACTTTCAAGGACCAGTGCATGACCCGTCTGCAGGCTGGACATTCCGATCTTCTTCGACAGACCGACCTTTCCCACCGCGCCCCAGACTTTGCCCGGGATGTACTTTCCCACCTGAGCGAGGAAGTGTACGTTGAAAGCCTCCCGGAATGAGATCGAAGCCCCGACCACGCCACAAACCAGCTTCCATGACCATGCGGCTGCGGCAAGATGGAATCCGAGCAGAACAACAGAGATGGAGAACAAGGCAAGGTCGAATGAGAACAGGTTCGAGAGGCCGCCAGCCTCGGAAGTACCTTTCACGAAAGTATCCCCAACATAGAAGAGCGCCACAGCAGTCAGCAGCAGCCCGATCACGCTGAGAAGGGTTCTGGCGACAGTCCTGCGCTGTCCCTCAGCCATTTCGTTCCTTTCGTCTGCGGATGTGGATGACTGCAAAGATCGCAATAGTGGCTGCCGTCGCACCAATTGGCACTATACAGACTGGAGCCGCGGTCGCAAATGCCGATGGCAGATCGGAGTCGAACATCTGCAGTGATGCAAGGAAGAGCCTGTCCTGTATACCGAGACTCTCGATGGGAACTGTCAGCAGAAGATCCAGTGCCGGTTTGTCTCTTCGAAGGTCATGAAGGACATGAGCCAGCTCTATCGCAGTCCTGCAGTCACCGCTCGATTCATCTGAGACGGTCTGGAGTTCATGGAGTCTCAGGAGACTGATGCTGTCGGAAGGCTCCATTCCCGGTGCTGATGGGGTAACGATCAGGAGACATAGCAGTGTCAGGGGGTTAGTCCAGGACACTGAGTTCTACACCATCGCGTTCATAGGGAGTTTCTGAACCAGTAGTATCGACAAAGGAGGCAAAATGAGGCAGATCAGCGGTATCTAGCAGCAGTTCGAGGACCGCTCTATCCATCTCATCTGCAGCGAGAAGGATATCAGCCAACCGTGTGTATAGAATGAACAGGCGTTCCTCTTCTGGTTTCGAAGACTCGACCCTCCATATTGCCGGATCTTCGAGCCTGATGAGCAGCCTTCTCGCATTGGCATCCGGTTTCATTTCAGCCTTCCAGTATCTCCTGGCTGCCGGAGACTGGATAAGCTCGAGTATCTGTGAGGAGAGTGTGTCCCTTGATATGAGACCGCTTGAGAATATGTCTCTAAGTCTCCTGAATCTTCCGATCAGCTCCTCGAGCAGGTCGGATACTGCGCCGGTATCACCTGTCTGATTCATTCACCTGCTCCAATCCGGCTTCGGGAGGACCGGGCAATACCGTGTATGATGTGAATGCCATCGTTCCCTGAAGCCTGTCCGCGACGGATTGAAAACCTCTTAAGGCGCCTGCTGCAAGAATGGTCGATCCGTCCGCGCGGTCAAGGACCTGCTTAACGATGCACCTGTCGAAGAGCATGTTCATTAATCCGCTGTCATGATACTTAAGGGTGACAGTGAACCACTCGAGAAAGGAATCCCGACTCGCCTCGATCCCACAGACAAGTTCATCAAGTCCGAAGGCGTGGATCGCGGAGATACCTATACCGTTAGACATCCTTTCGGTCGACGATGTCAGATCCGTCTTTGACCAGACCAGGAGCCTGGGTACATTTCTGTCGACTCCGATCCTGTCCAGGGTAAGCCTGACAGTCTCCAGATGACGGGCTCTGTAGGGACTCGATCTGTCGATCACAACCAGAAGGAGATCAGCCTCTCTCGCTGAATTGAGAGTCGTATGAAAGCTGGCGACAAGTGTCTCAGGCAATCTCTCGATGAAACCTACTGTATCGGAGAGAAGGACGAGCGATCTGTCAGGAAGCTCGAGTCTTCGGGAGGTTGTATCCAAGGTCGCGAAGGGCCTGTCGGCGATCAGAGCGTCGCTGCCGCAAAGCGCATTGAGAAGTGTGCTTTTACCTGCATTGGTGTATCCAACGATGGCAACCCTGAACATCTCGCTCCTGCGGCTGGCCGCGACCCTCCATCGATCCTCGATCTCGGTAATCCGGTTTTCGAGGAGTGATATCCTGGAGCGGGCTCGCCGCCTGTCTATCTCGAGCTGTGTCTCACCCGGACCCCTGGTGCCTATACCGGCACCTAATCTTGAGAAGTGATGCCACATTCCGGATAGCCTTGGGAGCGCATATCTCAGCTGAGCGAGTTCTATCTGAAGAATGGCTTCCCGGCTCCTGGCCTGCCCTGCGAATATGGCCAGAATGAGCTCTGTCCTGTCAATCACCTTGCAGCCGGTGGTCTCTTCAAGACGAGTCACCTGTCCGGGAGTGAGATTGTGATCCAGTACAATGGTGGTGATATCTCCAGCAACGGCAATTTCGCAGATCTCCTCTGCCTTGCCTTTGCCGACGAAGAAGGATGGATCAGGGGAACGGCGCTTCTGGCTTGTCTCGCAGACCACCTCACCTCCGGCCGCCTCGATAAGTGAGATCATTTCATTATCGGGACCGGAACCAGGAGATTCACCGCCCACATATACTCGAACGAGAAGGACTTGTTCGAGAGTATCCGCAGTCCCTGGAATGGCGTCTTTCATCTGTATCCTGCCGGACTCGGTGAGAAAAGGGGGATCAGTCCTCTGATTCCTGTTCCTTGACTTTCTCGAGGTAGCTTTTTACACCTTCGCGAGCGAGTCTGTTGATAAGATCCTTGGCAGATGCACTCTGGATGTCCCGGACGAGTGCGACTTCACCTGCAAGAACGCTCACAGCCTCGTTGAGAACGCGCTTCTCAGAAGGGTTCATCTTGTTCTGTACCGATCTCGCAATGATATCCCGAATAGCCTGTGCCACAAGCATGGGCTCACCGGAATGAACGCGATCCTTCAGTTTCTCTATTCTGCGGCGCCAGTCCTTCGGCAGCTCATCAGGTTCTTCGGAGAGTTCCGCAAGCGAGACCTCCAGATCCTTTTTTGATACCACGGGGCGGATCTCGGCGTCATCAAGGTTGTTGGTGGGGACGAGCACCCTCTTCTTGCCGACCACGATCTCGATGACGACACATTCGCACATCTCTCCCGAGATATTCTGATCGGATATCTCGGTTATAA